>NZ_JBOBDQ010000009.1:0-130058 GCF_050586565.1 Pseudomonas sp. WC1 | reverse complement strand
TCCACCCTTTTTTCCCCCCCCCCCCCCCCCCCCCCCCACCCCCCCTCCCCCCCTCCCGCCCCCCCCCCCCCCCCACGACTCCCCCACACGTTGGAACGAAATGACCTATGAAAGAGATCCACGTAATCGACTCCCACACAGGCGGCGAACCGACCCGCCTGGTGATGAAGGGCTTCCCCCCATTGCACGGCCATAGCATGGCCGAGCAGCGCGACGAGCTGCGCGAGCTGCACGACCACTGGCGCCGCGCCTGCCTGCTGGAGCCGCGCGGCAACGATGTGCTGGTGGGCGCGCTCCATTGCCCGCCGGTCTCGGCCGACGCGACCTGCGGGGTGATCTTCTTCAACAACGCCGGCTACCTGAACATGTGCGGCCACGGCACCATCGGCCTGGTGGCTTCGCTGCACCACCTCGGCCTGATCGAACCTGGCGTGCACAAGATCGACACACCGGTCGGCCAGGTCAGTGCCACTTTGCATGACGACGGTTCCGTCACCGTCGGCAACGTGCCGTCCTACCGCTATCGCCGTCAGGTAGCGGTGCAAGTGCCTGGGCATGGCCAGGTGCGTGGCGACATCGCCTGGGGCGGCAACTGGTTCTTCCTGGTCTGCGACCACGGCCAGCATATCGAGCTGGACAACCGCGAAGCCCTCACCGACTACACCTGGGCCCTGCTCAAGGCACTCGAAGCCCAAGGCATCACCGGCGAGGACGGCACCCCGATCGACCATGTCGAGCTGTTCGCCGACGACACCAACGCCGACAGCCGCAACTTCGTCATGTGCCCCGGCAAGGCCTACGACCGCTCGCCCTGCGGCACCGGCACCAGCGCCAAGCTGGCGTGCCTGGCCGCTGACGGCAAGCTCGCCGAAGGCCAGACCTGGGTCCAGGCCAGCATCACCGGCAGCCAGTTCCAGGGCCGCTACGAACGCGACGGCGAACGCATTCGCCCGTTCATCACCGGCCGCGCCCACATGACCGCCGACAGCACCCTGCTGATCGACGAACAGGATCCCTTCGCCTGGGGCATCTGACCCCGTTCATTTCCCACTGAATACCGCCAGGAGTGACAACAATGACCGACAACATCTTCACCGGCACCATGCCCGCCCTGATGACCCCCTGCACCGTCGAGCGCAAGCCGGACTTCGACGCCCTGGTGCGCAAGGGCCGCGAACTGATCGACGCCGGCATGAGCGCGGTGGTGTACTGCGGTTCGATGGGCGACTGGCCGCTGCTGACCGAGGCCGAGCGCCAGGAAGGCGTGGCGCGCCTGGTGGCCGCCGGCATCCCGACCATAGTCGGCACCGGCGCGGTGAACACCCGCGAAGCCGTATCCCATGCCGCCCACGCCGCCAAGGTCGGCGCCGCCGGCCTGATGGTCATCCCCCGCGTACTGTCCCGCGGCGCCTCGCTGATCGCCCAGAAGCACCACTTCTCGGCAATCCTCGCCGCCGCGCCGAAGCTGCCGGCGGTGATCTACAACAGCCCCTACTACGGCTTCGCCACCCGCGCCGACCTGTTCTTCGAACTGCGCCGCGAGTACCCGAACCTGATCGGCTTCAAGGAGTTCGGTGGCGGCACCGACCTGCGCTATGCCGCCGAGCACATCACCTCCCAGGACGATGCCGTGACGCTGATGGTGGGGGTCGACACGCAAGTGGTGCATGGTTTCGTCAACTGCAACGCCACCGGCGCCATCACCGGCATCGGCAATGCGCTGCCCCGTGAAGTGCTGCAACTGGTCAGCCTGAGCAAGCGCGCCGCCAAGGGCGATGCCAAGGCCCGACGCCAGGCCCGGGAGCTGGAGTCGGCGCTGGCAGTGCTGTCATCTTTCGATGAAGGCTGCGACCTGGTGCTGTACTACAAGCACCTGATGGTGCTCAACGGCGACACCGAGTACCGCCTGCACTTCAACGAAACCGATGCCCTCAGCGACGCCCAGCGCAACTATGCCGAGCAGCAGTACGCGCTGTTCCGTAGCTGGTACGCCAGCTGGTCGGCCGAGCAGAACCAGGCCTGATTCCAGGAGCCGCCTCGCACCCCATCGCCAGCAAACCAGCGCCCACAAGCTGCAAGCCTTGTGCAGTACCTGTGGGAGCCGACTTGCCGGCGATGGGCCGCACAGCGGCCCGTTTTCCCCAAACTCAATCCCAAAGGACGCCCCATGACCCTGACAGGCAACCTGCTGATCGGCCAGCGTGCCGTGCGCGGCAACCGCGAAGCAATCCGCGCCATCGACCCGAGCAGCAACCAGGCCCTGGAACCCGCTTATGCCGGCGCCAGCGGCGAACAGCTGGCTCAGGCCTGCGCCCTGGCCTGGGCGGCATTCGATACCTACCGCGAAACGCCCCTCGAACAACGCGCCCGTTTTCTCGAAACCATCGCCGAACAGATCCAAGCACTGGGCGATGCGCTGATCGACCGCGCCCACACCGAGACCGGCCTGCCCAAGGCCCGCCTGCTGGGTGAGCGTGGCCGCACCTGCGCCCAGCTGCGCACCTTCGCCCGGGTGGTACGCGCCGGTGAGTGGCTGGATGTGCGCGTGGACAATGCCCTGCCCGAGCGCCAGCCGCTGGCCCGCCCGGACCTGCGCCAACGCCAGGTGGCCCTTGGCCCGGTGGCGGTGTTCGGCGCCAGCAACTTCCCACTGGCGTTCTCGGTGGCCGGCGGCGACACCGCCTCGGCACTGGCCGCAGGCTGCCCGGTGGTGATCAAGGCCCACGGCGCCCACCCCGGCACCAGCGAGCTGGTTGGCCAGGCCATGGCCCGGGCGGTCGCGCAGTGCGAACTGCCCGAAGGCGTGTTTTCCCTGTTATACGGCGCGGGCCGTGAAGTGGGCATCGGCCTGGTCACTGATCCACGCATCAAGGCGGTCGGTTTCACCGGTTCACGCAGCGGAGGCCTCGCCCTTTGCCAGGCGGCCCTGGCGCGCCCGGAGCCGATCCCCGTCTATGCCGAAATGAGCGCTATCAACCCTGTATTCCTGTTCGACGCCGCCTTGCGCTCGCGCAGTGAAGCCCTGGCGCAAGGCTTTGTCACTTCGCTGACCCAAGGTGCCGGCCAGTTCTGCACCAATCCCGGGCTGGTGATCGCCCGACAGGGCCCGGCCCTCCAGCACTTCCTGGTTGCCGCCAGCACCCATGTTCGCCAAGCGGCAGCGCAGACCATGCTCACTCCGGGTATCGCCAGTGCTTACGTCGGCGGCGTGGCAGCACTGAGCGAAAACCAAAACGCCCGGTGCGCGGCGAGCGGCCTGCCGGCGCAGGGGCCGAACCAGTGCCAGGCTCAATTGTTCGTCACCACCGCGCAGGCGTTTCTTGCCGACCCTACGCTGCAAGCCGAAGTGTTCGGCGCCGCCTCGCTGGTGGTGGCATGCGACAACGATGAGCAAATCCGCCAGGTGGCCGAGCATCTGGAAGGCCAACTGACCGCCACCCTGCACCTGGACGAGGCCGATCTGCACAGCGCCCGCCACCTGCTGCCGACCCTCGAACGCAAGGCGGGGCGGATCCTGGTCAATGGCTGGCCGACCGGGGTCGAGGTCAGCGATGCCATGGTCCATGGCGGCCCGTTCCCGGCCACCTCGGACGCCCGCAGTACCTCGGTGGGCACTGCGGCGATCCTGCGCTTCCTGCGCCCGGTGTGCTACCAGGACTTCCCCGACGCCCTGCTGCCCGGTGCATTGCAGCAGGCCAATCCGCTGCACCTGCGGCGGCTGCTCGATGGCCAGCGGGAAGCCTGAACCATGACCGCCACTGACACGGACATCGCCGTGGTCGGCGCCGGCATCGTCGGCGTCGCCTGCGCCCTGCAGCTGGCACGCCAGGGCCGCCGGGTGCTGCTGATCGATCGCCAGGCACCGGGCCACGGCGCTTCGTATGGCAACGCCGGGCACCTGGCCACCGAGCAGGTGTTTCCCATCGCCGACCTGTCGATTCTCAAGCGCCTGCCAGCCATGCTGCTGGACCCGATGGGCCCGCTGCGCCTGGACTGGAAGTATCTGCCCCGCGCCCTGCCCTGGTTCACCCGGCTGCTGCTGAACCTGCGCCCGGCGCCGTTCCAGCGCAGCGTGGCGGGCATTCGGACGTTGAATGAAAACAGCCTTGGCGCCTGGCAACGGCTGCTCGCCTCCATCGACCGCAGCCCCTTGCTCAAGGAAGACGGGTCGCTGCTGGTGTTCGAACGCCATGAATCGCGCCAGGCCCTCGCGGCGTTGCGCGCCCGCATGCAGGCACAGGGCGTACCCGTGGACCTGTGGTCGGCACAGGCGGTGAGCGAGGCGGCGCCGCAGTTGAGCCCATCGATCCTGGGTGGCCTGTTCTTCCCGCGTACCGGTCACTTCCTCGACCCCTATCAAGTGGTCTGCGAACTGTTCAGCGCCGCCAGGGCCAGTGGCGTACGCTTTCTGCGCGCCGAGGTCAGTGGCGGCCGGGTGCATGGCCAGGGCGTCAGCCTTGCCAGCAACCACGGCCCCCTTGAGGCCAGCCAGGTGTTGATCAGCGCCGGCGCCCACTCGTCCAAGCTCACCGCTATCCTGACCGGCCGGCGGGTGCCCCTGGATACCGAGCGCGGCTACCACCTGATGCTGCCGGCGGAGCAGCAGCGCCTGCCGTTTGCCGTCACCTCGCTGGAGCGCAAGTTCATCATGACGCCCATGGCCGACGGCCTGCGCCTGGCCGGCACGGTGGAGTTCGCCGGGCTCGAGGCGCCGCCGAGCATGCAGCGGGCGTGGCAACTGCACAGGTTGAGCAAGGGTTTGTTCCGGCGCGAGCTGGATGCCGAGGGGGCGACACCGTGGATGGGGTTCCGGCCTTCGCTGCCGGATTCGCTGCCGGTGATCGACCGGGTGGCCGATGGCAAGGTGTTGCTGGCGTTCGGGCACCAGCATTTGGGGTTGACCCAGGCGGCGGTGACGGCGGAATGGATGGGGCAGTTGGTAAATGGCGAAGACTGCCCGCAAATCGGGGCCTATCGATTGAGCCGATTTTGAAAGGGGGGCCGCGTCGCGGCCCATTCGCCGCAGTTCGTCGCCACGACAAGCCGGCTCCCACAGGGTGCTGGGCTCAGTCAGACGGTGTTCTCGCTGGATAGCGCCGATCACTGTGGGAGCCGGCTTGCCGGCGAAAGGGCTGCAAAGCAGCCCCTGCCTCACTCAGCGATAACGCTCGAGCCAGTGCGCATAAGGCGCTGGCAAGGTCCACGAAGCCTTTTCCACGCCCAGGGCCTTGGCAGCGGCATACGGCCAGTGCGGGTCAGCCAGGTGCGCACGCCCCACCGACACCAGGTCCAGCTGGTTGGCCTGCAACGCGCCTTCGGCCAGCTCCGGGGTGCCGAAGCCCCAGGCCGAGGTCACCGGCAGCTTGGCCTCGCGACGCACACGTTCGGCGATCGGGCCCATGAACGCCGGCCCCCATGGGATGTTGGTCTCGGGAATGGTGAAGCCAACGCTGACGCTCAGCAGGTCCAGGCCACCGGCCTTGAACCGGCGCGCCAGTTCGATGGATTCCTGCAGGGTCTGCTCGTCACGGCCGTCATACTCCAGCACGCCAAAGCGGGCGGTCAGCGGCAGGTTCTCCGGCCACACCTCACGCACGGCGGCCAGGGTTTCCAAAAGGAAGCGCGTGCGGTTGTCGAAGCTGCCGCCGTAGGCATCGGTGCGCTGGTTGGAATGCTCGGAGAAGAAGCTCTGGCCCAGATAGCCGTGGGCAAAGTGCAGTTCGATCCATTCGAAGCCGGCATCGCGGGCGCGGCGTGCGGCATCGACGAAGTCCTGCTTGACCCGGGCGATATCGTCCAGGGTCATGGCCTTCGGCACTTTCGGCAGGTGGGCGCCGAAGGCGATGGCGGACGGGGCGATGGTGTCCCAGCCACGGGCATCGTCGGCGGCGATGTGGTCGTCACCTTCCCAGGGGCGGTTGGCGCTGGCCTTGCGCCCGGCGTGGGCGATCTGGATGCCCGGCACGGAACCGGCGGCCTTGATCGCCTTGACCACCGGCACGAACGCCTGGGCCTGGGTGTCGTTCCAGATCCCGGCGCAGCCGGGGGTGATGCGCCCTTCCGGGGACACCGCGGTGGCCTCGACCACCACCAGGCCGGCGCCACCACGGGCCAGGCCCGCGTAATGCACCTGGTGCCAGTCATTGATCAGGCCATCCTCGGCCATGTACTGGCACATCGGCGGAATGGCGATGCGGTTGCGCAGGGTGACGTCTTTGAGGGTATAGGGTTCGAACAATGCGGCCATGAGCTAACTCCAGGGATGGGGTTGGATACGATTGTTCGATCATATTCGAACTATGGCAATTTGTGAAACCCCCGTTATCATGTTGGCCATGCGAGCCTATACCCACCCCAACCCCGAAGACCTGACGCTGGAGCGCCTGCTCTACGCCTTGAGCGACCCTGTGCGCATGGAAATCGTGCGCCGCCTGGCGGGCGTCGCCGAAGCCAGCTGCGGCGAGCTGGACGGCGGCCGGCCCAAGTCGAGCATGTCCCATCACTTCCGTGTACTGCGTGACTCGGGGCTGGTGTACACCCGCAATGTCGGTACCACGCACATGAACTCGTTGCGCAGCGATGAGCTCGAAAGCCGTTTTCCAGGGTTGCTGGGCAGCATTCTCGAGCAGCGTTGAACCCCGGCCTGCCAGCGGCGGGAGCCGTTCCTATCGATAGTCCAGGCACAAAAAAACCACGAGGCCGCCAAGGGCGATCCTCGTGGTTGGTGTTGCCGGGCAAGCCCGGCAAGCATGGGCCTTACAGCGCCATGTCGTTCGCAGGCTTGCTCTCGACCGGTGCGCCTGGGGCGGCGGTGGTCTTGACGCTCTGATCGAGCACCGGCGGCTTCTCCAGCTGCAGCACTTCGGCGGTGTAGTCCCACTCTTTCTGGGTGGCAGCGGCCGAGTCGTTCAGCTTGGTACCGTAGCTCGGCACGATTTCCTTGATCTTGGCCTGCCACTCAGGGGTGGCGACCTTCTCCTTGAACACGGTTTCGAGCACGTTGAGCATGATCGGCGCGGCTGTCGAGGCACCTGGCGAGGCGCCCAGCAGGCCGGCGATGGTGCGGTCCTGGGAAGCCACGACCTCGGTGCCCAGCTTCAGCACGCCGCCCTTCTCTTCGTCACGCTTGATGATCTGCACACGCTGGCCGGCCTGCCACAGCTTCCAGTCTTCCTTCTTGGCGTTCGGGAAGTAGGTCTGCAGGGCTGCGAAACGGTCGTCGTCAGACTGCATCAGCTGGCCGGCGAGGTATTCCACCAACGGGTACTGGTCGATACCCACGCGAGCCATCGGCCAGACGTTGTGGGTGGTGGCGCTGCTCAGCAGGTCCAGGTACGAGCCGTTCTTCAGGAACTTGGTCGAGAAGGTGGCGAATGGCCCGAACAGGATCACGCGCTTGCCGTCCAGCACGCGGGTGTCCAGGTGCGGTACCGACATGGGTGGCGCGCCGGTCGAGGCGATGCCGTAGGCCTTGGCCATGTGCTGCATGGCAACGGTCGGGTTCTCGGTCACCAGGAACGAGCCACCTACCGGGAAGCCTGCGTATTCCTTGGCTTCCGGGATGCCCGACTTCTGCAGCAGCTTCAGCGCGCCGCCACCGGCGCCGATGAACAGGAACTTGGCGTCGGTGGCCGATTCGGTACCGTCCTTCAGGTTCTTGTACTCGACGTGCCAGGAGCCGTCTTCATTGCGGGTGATGTCCTGCACTTCGGTGGACAGCTTGAGATCGAAGTTCTCTTTGGTCTGCAGGCTGCCAACGAACTGGCGGGTGATCTCGCCGAAGTTGACGTCGGTGCCGATCGGGGTCCAGGTGACCGCCAGCTTCTGGTTCGGGTCACGGCCTTCCATCATCAGCGGGACCCACTTGGCGATCTGCGCGTGGTCCTCGGAGTACTGCATCGGGCGGAACAGCGGGCTGGCCTGCAGGGCGTCGTAGCGCTTCTTCAGGAACTTGATGTTGTCATCGCCCCAGACGAAGCTCATGTGCGGGGTGGTGTTGATGAACGAGTGCGGGTTCTTCAGCACGCCCTGGCGTACCTGCCAGGCCCAGAACTGGCGGGAGATCTGGAACGACTCGTTGATCTCGATGGCCTTGGTGATGTTGACGTTGCCGTCTTTGTCTTCCGGGGTGTAGTTCAGCTCGGCCAGCGCGGAGTGGCCGGTACCGGCGTTGTTCCAGCCGTTGGAGCTTTCTTCGGCGACGCCGTCCAGGCGCTCGACCATCTCCATCGACCAGCTTGGCTCCAGCTCGTTGAGCCAGACAGCCAGGGTGGAGCTCATGATGCCGCCGCCAACCAGCAGCACGTCGACTTTCTTGGTGTCGGCAGCGTGCGCTTGCATGAAGCTCGCCGCGACAGCCAGACCCAGCAAGGTCTTGCCAGCTTTCTTGAACATTGATCGATTCCAGTCAGTAGAACGGAGGGTGGGCCTGTGGCTGGCCCAGGTATTCCATGTTCTTCAGCGCAGGCTTGTTGTGATCATTGTTCAGCAGCCAGAGAGACATTGGACGTGCCAGCCTTTGGTCGGATTGACCGACAAGGCTGAAACGATTGACGGATTGTAACCGAATTGCCAGCACAAACAAACGCGGCCCACCCTGTCAATGCGGCACTTCGCATCAGGGTGGGCCGCGCTTCCCGGAGCTACCTCAGACTTCCGGGAACACACCGTCCTCGAACGGTTCCTCGGTGCCGCCCTCGGTTTCCTCGGCGGTATCGTTGACCTCCTCCGACAGCTCGGTTGCTTCCGCCTGTACCTCCACAGCCTCCTTGACCTGCTCCGCGAGTTCTTCATTCACCGCATTGCCCATATCCTCGACGATCTGCGGCAACTGCTCGTTGACCGTGGTGACGTTGGTGTTGGCCCCCGAGATATCGCCGGCCTCGAGCTGCCCCTTGGCCTCGAGCAGATTGTCGTTAGCCTCTTCCAGCTGATCAGTCACCTCGATCCGGGCCAGGTCGCTCACCTGTTCGGCGGCACTGTCGATCGCCCCGCCAGTATTGTCGCTGGCCACCGACTTGTACGCCGAACTGCCGCTGGCGCGCACCTCGGACACCGAGGAGGAGAAATCCGCCTCGCTCGGTACCTCGGCCTGCACGTCGCCCGAGGCATTGTCGAGCTGCGCCTGGTTGTCGGCACGGGCCTGGTCGCCGACCTGCTGCCCGTCGTTCTGCGCGTCCTGTACCTGCTCGGAGGTGGGGTCCTTGCCGTCGTTCTCGTTGGCCTTGTCCTCGGCCAGCTCGTCGTTCTTGGCGGTCAGTTTCTGCTTGAGGAAGTCCAGGGCCATCCACAGCCCCATGGCCTCCATGAAGTATTTGAACACGGTGCCGAAGGTCAGGCTCGACCAGAACTTGTCCCAGCCCGACTCCGGCGCCAGCGGGATGGCGATCACCGACTTGCCCAGCATGGTGCCGGCCAGCAGGGTCAGGGCTGTGGTGTCCGAATCCTTGCCGGTGAAAGTGCCCTTGTAGCCGAAGGTGCAGTTCAGGGTGATGGCGCCACCGCTGCTGTCGATCAGCTGGCCATTGGAGAACTGCAGCGTCTTGCTGCTGCCCTGGGACGTGAGGGTGATGGTATAGGCGCTCTGGCGGTCGCTGGGGTCGGCCGGCGACGGCGCGTTGGCCTTGCGGGTGAAGGTGATGGTGCCCTCGGAAGTCGCGCCCTTGGCATTCTGCCCGGTGGCCGCCGAGTACACGTAGAAGGTCGCGCCCGGCTTGCCCTGATCGTTCATTCCCCACAGATAGGCGAAGCCGCGCATCCAGGTGCTGACCGCGACATAGCTGGGGAAGTCCAGGCCAGCGAACGTCGGGTACTGGTTGAAGAACGCCGCCATCTTGGCATTGCCATCGGCAACCGAACCGCTGCTGAAGGCATCCTTCATGGCCGACTGGAAGTTGGCCGACATCTGCGACGAAGGCGAGGTCATGATGTTCTGGCAGAACGTCAGAGCGGTCTGCATGTTCTTCGCCGCCGCTGCGGTGATATTGATGTCGGGGTAGGTCTCGGTATTGAAGTCGAGCTGCTCGCCCACGGTCATCACCGGAAACAGCGAGTCGGTCCTGGACACCAGCAGGTTGTAGAGATGCGATACGGCGGTCTGGTGCTGGCTGTTGACATAGGTGTCATGCAGCGTGGCCGTGGTGCTGGCACCGTTTTTCAGCACGTTGCCGCTGGCCATCGACAGGAACTTGAGGTCCTGCAGGTAGCCCTGTTCGCTGGTGCCGCTGGCGGCATGGGCGTCGAGCACCACGACATCGACACCGGACTGATTGCTCAGCTTGACGGTCTCGTTGATTTGCGTGGCGGTGCTCAGTTTGGCGGTATTGGCAGTGTTCACGTTGCTCTCCTTGCTGGTTGCGGTGAATGACACATCAATACGCAATGCACGCCGTGGTGCTGCGCACCCCGGCCTGGTAATGGGTGGACAGGATGCTGCCGCCGACCGGCAGGCCACGGCTGTCGAACTGCGCCCCGGCATAGTCCACGTCGGTCACACGGATCACCCGCTGGCCGTCGCGGGCATACAGGGTCACCAGCGTCCGGCGAGGCGTTCCGCTGCTGCCCGGCTGGGTGAACCAGTCTTCGCGCCGCTGCAACAGGCTGCCGTCCTGGCGCCGTTGCACACTGCTGCGATCGGCGGCGCGGTTGGGCGCCCAGGGGGCGAAGGAGCAGAGCAACGGCGCAGGCCCGACCACCTTCATGACGCCTTCCAGGTCCAGCCGCTGCCGGCCCACCAGTTGCCCCTGGCGATAGCGCAGGGCCGTGGCGCTACGGGGTTTGCCGCAGGCGGCAAAGGTGCGTACCACCAGTTCGCCGCCATGGACCTGGCGGCGGGCGTCGAACAGCACGCCGCCGTAGTCGGAGTTGATGTGCTCCAGCACGGCATTGCCGCCTTCTATATAGCGCGTACCGATCACCTGGTAAGGCACGCCGGTGGCCCCCAGGTAGGACCTGGCGCTGTAGGTCCGCGTGCCGCGGCCATCGGTATGGTTTACCGCGAGCATGCCTCCTGTCAGCCGGGTTCCGGCCATCTGCGCCTGCCCATAGGACACGCAGGTACGTCCCAGCAGACGGCCATCGGCATCGAACTGGCGGGTGCTGTAGCTGGCATAGCACTCCTCGTCGTAGGCCATCTGCGCCTGATGGACGAGATGCCCCTGGGCATCGTTCGCCGACAGCGTGGCCATGCCGTGGGACGGCGTGCCGGCGGCAGTGAGGTGCAAGGCGTCGTACTGGCCGAACACCGAGCGCCGCACCTGGCCCTGGTCATCGAGCAGGCGAGTGATCGAGGAGCGCGCCCGCCCCTGGGCATCGATCAGCAGGTGGCTGTCGGCATGCGGCGCGCCCCCGGCGTCCACCGAGCGGTAGCGCACCTCCAGGCCACCATCGGTCTGGGCGTGGTACTCGGCCCTCCCCCGGGTGGCGACGTTTACCCCGTCCGGGCCGTAGTGCACCAGCGACACCGCCCTGGGCGGCCGGATGGCGTAGCCGGGGTCGACCAGGCCATCGAGCAGGCTCTGCAAGGCTTGATTGTTCATGTCGGTACTCCTTCACTGACACTGTCAGGCGCGAGGATCCCGGCCAGGTGGTCGAGCAAGGCGACCCCTTCGGCGCGGGTGGTGGCTTTCTTGTAGGAGAAGCGCATGTCCAGGCTGACCCGGGTACGCTCGCTGTCGTTGCGCATCGAGCCATGCCCCAGGTAGCCGCCATCGAAGATCAACACCTGGCCGTAGCGCAGTCTGACCGGGCTGTAGTCGGCACTGCCATAGTCGCTTTCCAGCCACAGGGCGGCGCCAGCCTCGACATCGGTGAACGGCATCCAGAAGTTGACCTGGTCGATGCGCTCGGTAACGCAGATATCGTGGTGGAACGAACTCACGCTGGGCGTGCCGGCCAGGTGCACGCGCAGCTTCGGGTGGCTGGTATAGGAAATGCCACGCCCCACCAACGGCGCCAGCACCTGGAGCATGAAGGCGTGGTAGAGGGTCCAGAAATCGGCCGTGGCAGGCTGACGCTCCATCATGTCGCTGAGCAGCAGGTTGTCCCTTGGGCGCAGCCGCGCAGGGCGGCCACGTTCGAGGTAGTGCTGGCGCAGATACAGGTGCAGCCGGTCCAGGCGCTGCACCTTGTACACGTCCCGCGTCAGTGCCGCAGCGAAGGGAAAGCGCCGGGTGTCGTATTCGAGAACCAGACGGTTGCGCCGGGGCCGTGCACCGGCCTCGGCCATCAGCCAGGCACGATCCACCCCGGCCAGCAACGGCTGCACGCGCATGTTCATCCGGCATCCTCCATTTCATCCTGGCGCAACCGCGCCAGCGCCTCGCGCAACAGGCGCAGGTTGCCGCGCGCACGGTCATAGCCATGCCAGAGGAAGATCCCGCCCTTGTCGCTGGCCGCCACCATCACCGCCACCAGGTGCTGCCAGGCCCACTCGGGCAAGCCCAACCGTGGCCGCTCGAGCAGTTGGCCTATCCACAGCGGCTCGATCAGGGCCATGCCGCGCAGTTGCACCTTGCTGCCCGCGGCGCTGCGGCCCTGGCCATGCAACAGCGGCTTGAGCGTGATCGGATCGAGGGTCACGTCCAACTGGCCGGACTCCACGGCCGGCGGGCCACCCTGCCACTGGATGCGTCCCTCGCGAAATTCGGCGGTTACCGGCTTGCCAGCGATCTCCAGCCCGTAGGGCCCCAGGCGCAACGCCAGCAACTCGGCCAGGCGACCATGCACCAGGCGCAGGCGGTAAGCCCCCTGGGCCCACTGCGCCAGGTCCTCGAAACGACGTGTCGACAGTGCCAGGCGTCGCTCACCGATGCGTGTGTCACGTCCGTTGAACAGTACTTCGCCGGGCAACGCCAGGCCCTCGCGCAACACATCAACCCCTTGGCTAGCCGAGGCCGAGGGCACGATGCGCAGCGCCTCCCCTGCGACCCGATAATCCCCTACCGCCAGGCATGCCGGACGCGCCAGCGATTGCCCGCGCAAAGCCACCTTGTAGCCGCTCCCGGCCTGTTCCCCAGCGGGCCACACCAGCCCGATCCAGCTGCGCCCGCCCTGCACCGAGAGATCGGATTGCAGATAACCGGAACTGCCATTGCCGGCCTCGGCGCTCCAAGTCAGCACGCCCGACTGATAGCGCACGCCCACCAGCGGTTGGCCATCGAGGTCGACACGCAGGCCGGCGTTCTTCATGCGGCTGAACAACGAGAGGCTCATGCGTCGACTGCTGTCGAGGTAGAAGCCGCTCCAGGGCGCCAGGCTCGACTGCAGCAGCGCATTGAGCTCGGCATTCATGCCCGGCCAGTCGATGCTCAGGCCAGCCTTGCGCGACCAAGCCGCGGCTACAGCACGCAGTTCGCCCGGCGCGGCGGCGCTGAGCGCCCGGTGCAAGGCGCTGCTGGCCGAGGTATAGGTCAGCAGGTGCTCGACCCCCTCACGATTGCCGGGATGACGCTGGGCATCGGCACCCTTGGCTGCCAGTTGCACCGCGCCCGGGTCGCGTTGCCCCAGCAGATGCCGTTCGCGGGCATCCAGCCCGCCCCAGGCCTGCACCGCGGCCTGGGGGTCGTCGCGGTACTGCCGGCGCAACTCGGCATCGTCGGACAAGGCAAGAATGAAACGCCCGGCACCGGTGTCGGCCTGCCACTGGTAACTGGCCGGCACATCGAAGCGGGCGAAATCGCTGAAGGCACGACGTTCACGCTTGTCGTAGCGGTCGATCACCCGCAATGGATCACTGGCGGCGCGCACCGGTTGGCCGGGGCGGATCAGCCCCAGCCGCTCGAGCATCTGCGGATCCGACTGCCCTGCGGTGCGCGGCGGCAGGTAGAAGGTGGAGATCCCGGTCACCCACGATTGCGCCAGCGGATCGCGCAGGCTGGCCAGGGTTTGCCGGTCGATCAGCGGATCGATCCCCGGGTAGCGCGAACCGACATAGTTGATCACCGGGTGCTCCGGGCCGTAGAGCGCCTCCAGGTAGTCGAGCAACACGGCGAAGTTGCTGTTCAGGTACCCCTGGCGTCGGTAGCCCAGCTCGCCGATCAGGCCGACCTGCCAGAGCACCAGGTGCAGCCCCGGGTCCGGCTGGCGGCGACGGATCAGCATGTCGGTGGCTTCGTACATCTGCATGCCGGGTTGACTGGGGTCCACGCCCAGGTCGGCACACAGGGTGTCGAGGGCGCTGACTGCGGCACGCATGCTGGCGTGGTGCCCTTCACGGCGGGCGATGGTCACGGCGCGATGGGTCGACAGCACGAATACGCCGGGGTGGCCATAGAAGATCGCCACTACATGCTCGCCGTTGCGCACGTGATGCAGCATGGCCTCGGTCATCTGCATGTAGGTCAGGTAACGCGGTTTGCTGTCGTCGTAGAGCACGTACAGGTCAAAAGCGTCCGGACGCTGCGAGAGGATCCAGATCTTGGTGGCCGGGTCGGCAACGCAATAGAACACATGGTCGGCGGCGAGGATCCGCGCCTCGTCGCTGCGGCTGAAGTCCGAGGCCTCGATGCCCGAGCCAAGGATCTCAAGGGTGCCGGGGCGCTGCGGCGCGACCAGCAGGGCCGGATCGTCGCTGATGTCCGCGGCCCTGGCCGCGATGGCCTGGGCCAGCCGCCGCCAGCGGCGGCGGTGGTCTTCGGCGCTCGGGTATTGGGTGGCTTGCACCTGTTCGTGGTTGTTGCGGGTCGTCATGCTCATGCGGTTCGCTCCTCAGGCGCCTTGCGCGGCCAGGTACTTCATCGCAACACTCGCCCCCACCTTCACCGGCAGCGGCTTGCCCTGGTAGGTGGCGTTGCCGAGTATCACGAAGGCCTTGTAGGCCTGGTCACCGGTGTAGGGCGCCATGCTGGCCACCACCTGGTTCTCGTCGTCGCTGGACCAGCGCCAGTTGGCCGCGTCGTTGTCGGCCTTGGTGTTGCCGGTCTGCAGCAACGTGGAAATCGTCACGCCGACGGTCTTCGGATCGCCCTGCACTTCGGCCACATACTGGCTGAAGGTCTGCCAGCGAGCCGCCACTGGCTTGTCGTCCTGCAGCATGTAGTTGACCAGCACGCCCACCCCGGTGCTCTGACGCGGTTGCAGGTTCTCGATGTCCTTCTCGTCCTGGTTCTTCCAGGCCTGGAAGATCGCGCCCACGCTCTGGAAGGCGACGTAGATCACCGCCCCTTCGATCAGGGTCGGCAAGGCCTTGGTCATGATCCAGTTGCCGACGCCATTGACCACCTTCATCAGTGCGCCGGGCTCGACGTTCACATCGGTGTCGATATCCACGTCGACATCGATGTCGATGTCCGTCTCGGTGTCGGTCACCACATCGATGTCCACGTCGATGTCCACGTCTACATCGACATCCACCACCGCGATGAAATCGACGTCGATATCGATGTCGATATCCACGTCCACGTCCACATCGATGTCGATGTCGATATCCACGTCCACATCGACGTCTATATCCACGTCGATGTCCACATCGACGTTGACCGGATCGGCTGCGTCGCCCACGCCACTCCCGGCGCCGGCGGTGTCACCGGTGCTGTTGAGGCTGTCCTGGATGCGGCTGATCAGCTTGCCGGTATTCTGCGCCAGCCACTGCATGCCGTTGGCCACGGTGCCCAGCAGGTTGATCGCGGCGTCGAGGGTCATCGCCAGCTGCACGGTGAACAACGCGCCATAGGCCATGTCGTAGGCGACTGCGTACCAGGGCAACTGCGGGTTTTGGTAGGACTGGGCGATGAACTGCTGGCCGTCACAGGTACCGACAAAGGCCCAGGTAATCACTTCGGGCTTGCCTTCCCAGGTCAGGTCGCGGATGAACCCGGTGGTGTTGAAGCCGTGCTTGTCGTCGGCACCCGGGCTGGTCAGTTGGCCGTACTGGAACTGCAGCGCACTGCCGCCGCCCGTGCTGGGGCTGTAGTTGGCCTTGCCGTCGGCGATGGTCAACGTGCCCACCTGGGTGGTGGGCAGGATGAAGCCCATGGAGTTGCCGCTGGGGGGCTCGTAGCAGTAGTAGGTGCCCGGATAGGCGTACAGCTGGTTGTTGGCCCAGTAACCCAGGGCCGAGAACAGCGCGAAACTCACCCCAGGGTAGCCATTGGCGGCGAAGAAAGAGGCGGCCTTGTCGTTGAGGGCGTTGGCCGGGGTATCGCTGACCAGTTCGCAGAATTCCAGGGCGGTGGGAGTGAAGGGCTGGCTGATGAACGACTGGTAGAACGCCCAACCGGAGTTGGCCGTGGTCACATCCTGGTTGCCGACCCGCACCTGTTCCGAGTCCGGCAACAGGGCGTTGGCCACCTGCACCAGCAAGGGAAACTGGTCGCTCTGGCGCACGATCACCAGCCGCGCCAGGCTCTCGGTGAGGGGCAAGGTGGTGCTCTGGTTGGCGCCCAGCGAGCCTTGCAGGGTGTACACGGCGGTATAGTCCGCCGGATTGGTGGAAGGCGGATCGGTCGCGGGGTTCTTGTTGAGGGTGGTGTAGATGTCCAGCGCCAGGTTGGTGTTGTTGGTGATCTGGACGGGGTAGGTGGCCATCTCGATGCATCTCCCTTGCCTTCGAACAGCGCCAGGGCGCCGGGTTGAGACTCGACGGGCCAAGGAGGAAGAAAGGAGCGCGAGCGCGCAGGCGTGCAGACGGCACACGCAGCGAAATGCGGGCCGTATGCCGTCCATGGTCGGGGATCCAGACTCGTCCTGAGGCTGTCAGTCAGGGTGTCATGCACTATAGCGAGCGACCGGGAATGGCAATGGAACAGTTGGCGATATGCCAGCAGCGTTCAATTGCCAATGCGTGCCCAGGGCGGAACTGCCAGAAAAGGCGGCCCAGACAAACAAAAACCCCCGGCCACATCCATGGTCGGGGGTCTTGGATCAGGCTGTGAACAACCCGATCAGGGTATTTCCAGGATTACTGCTGCTGAGGCAGTTTATCGATCGGGCCGCAGCCGCCGATGATCTTGGAGATGGAAACCGATGGGTGGAACAGGTAGTCGTACGAGCAGTTCTTAGGCTGGTTGTAGACCTGGCCGGTGCAGCCGGACAGCAGGGCAACGCCCGAAACGACAGCAACAGCGACAGTAGCTTTGATCAGCTTTTTCATAAAAATCCTTTAGTCCATGATCCACCATCAAACGGATGGCGCGCGGATCATACGGGAAATGGCGGTGAGAATGAAAGGCACTAGTACAGGTGCCCTCGTTGACGAGGGTCAACTAACAAGTTGTTGGCACGGCAACTAAGCGAGTTGAACTACTTGCTAAAACGTTACAGGTTGGCGTGGTTTGCACAGATCGCCCTTACCGGAAATAGCTTGATTCCCTGGGACTGATGCGTATCCCGACTGAAAAGCATGGACTTCCCTCTGCCCGTAGTCCTTTTCCGAGTCGAATGTCCCCTTCCTTCAAAGCGTTGCAACCGAGCGAATCGCTCTCTAGCCTCAGGCCGTCACTGCGCTTAATCAAGCGTCGTCCGGCTTGGCGCCTGATCCGAAAATCCCCCACATGGACAAGGAGTAGCCAGTAGGCTACTTTCATGCATGAGCAACCTGATCGACACAACGCCAGAATTCGAATCCTGGCTCGATAGCATCAAGGACCCCATCGGCAAAGGTGCTATTGCGGTACGGATTCTCCGCGCAGAAGGTGGCAACTTCGGCGACACCGAGCCCGTCGGCAACGGTGTCAGCGAAATGCGCGTGTTCATCGGGCCTGGTTACCGCATCTACTATGTGCGCACAGGCATGGTGCGCTATTTGATGCTCTACGGTAGTGACAAAACTGATCAAGGCAGAGGCATCAAGCGAGCGAAGGAAATTCTCGATGCCCTGCGAGGTAAATGAAGATGAATAGAAAAGCCGAGTCTGGCGATATGCCAATCCTTGACCTGGAACTGAGCAACACAACCCGCTTCGAGGCCTCCCGCTTCCTCGACAACCCCGAAACCATTGCCGCCTTCCTTGCAGAAGCCTTGCACAGCAACGATGCCCAGACGCTGATGCAGGCCATCGGTGAAGTCGCCAAGGCCATCGGTGTAAATCAGTTTGCCCAGGATGCAGGTGTTAACCGCGAGTCGCTCTATAAAACGCTCAAGGGAGGGGACAAGACACGCTTCGCTACCGTCCAGAAGCTGATGCTTGCACTAGGGGTGGAGTTGACGGTCAGGCCGCTCGAGACCGCCAACGCCTGCAACAAGGGAATCCAATAAACAGGCAAGGGCATGAACTGAAAACGGAGTTGCCTGAAAAGAGTCGAACCGGCATGGCCAAAGCACTGTCGCAAGATGTCCCCCACGCAGTAACCAACAGCCCCGCTGTTTGATGCAAAAAGCCCCGTAGCGCGAACTACGGGGCTTTCAGCAAAGAAATCGGTAAAGACCTTTATCGCATCAACCAACCTGCTCGAATCGCCGACGCCTCATGAACAGACCCACGCCCAACCCCGTGGCAAGGACCGACAGCAATCCCAGGTCCAACCCGAACAAACGGGCTTGGCTAACAATGATGCAACCGGCGAAACCAACCACCACCAGCGCCACCCCCAGCCACTTGCGCAGCGGGTAGGGCCTGAGGAACCGATCCAGCAGACCATAAAGCACCAGGGCGATGACCGCATAGGTAATTTCGGACACAGGCGCCTCCCTCAGGTCTTGATGATCAGGGTCGAAGTGGAGTGCTGCGGACCGATGCCGCCATTGACCTGCGCCTCGATGCTGACCAACACATCGCCAGCATGGTAGGTGGGCAGGACGTCATTGGCATAGGCACGCACCCCAGCGCCCACCGGCACGCCAACATACGGCGATGCTACAGAACTGGCGGCGGCGGCAAACGCCGAGGCGGCAAGGTTGGCGACCTTGGTGCGCTGGGCATTGAGGGTATCGCCCTGCTGTCGGGTCAGCGGCTTGGAGATGCCGATCTTCATCACGCATGGCAACCCCTTGGCCAGCATCCTGTCGTACGTCTCGACGACCTTGCTGTTGACCTCGTAGTGGGCGCTTTTAGCTTCGCCGAAATGCAGCTCGCGCAAACGCCCGCGCTCGCTGTCGGTCAGGGTGATCTGCGAGACGTTGAAGACGATCCCGTGATTGCCCATGTATTGGAAAGTCCCTTCGAACTTCATTGCACGCATCCTTACGAAAACAAAGGTCGCGATTCTCTACGACAGGTGGTGCGGCCGCAAATCGTGGCAGGTTGCCATCAGCGATTTTCCTGCTGCCTCCAGCCCTTTGCGCGCTCAATGCCCAGACGCCAATACCGGCTATTGACGAAGTCGTTGCAAAAAAGAGGAACAATGAAAAAAGCCCCGAGACGTTAATCTCGGGGCTTTCTCATGTATGGCGGAGAGATAGGGATTTGAACCCTAGGTACTGTTGCCAGTACAACGGATTTCGAATCCGTCCCGTTCGACCACTCCGGCATCTCTCCAATGGCGCGCATCATACCAGCGATTTCGTTTCTGGCAAACCTTTTTTGAAAAAAATTCGCGTGGTATCAGGCGCTTGCGTGAACGCGCCGCTTACAGCGGCACGCCCAGGCGCTTGGCAACTTCTTCGTAGGCTTCGATCACGTCGCCCAGGCCCTGGCGGAAGCGGTCCTTGTCCATCTTCTTGCGGGTCTCTTTGTCCCACAGGCGGCAGCCGTCCGGGCTGAACTCGTCACCCAGGACGATCTGGCCGTGGAACACGCCGAACTCCAGCTTGAAGTCGACCAGCAGCAGGCCTGCGTCGTCGAACAGCTTGCTCAGCACTTCGTTGACCTTCAACGACAGCTTCTTCATCTCCACCAATTGTTCGGCGGTGCCCCAGCCGAAAGCGACAACATGGGATTCGTTGATGAAGGGGTCGCCCTTCTCGTCGTTCTTCAGGAACAGCTCGAAGGTGGACGGCTCCAGCTTGATGCCCTCCTCCACACCCAGGCGCTTGACCAGGCTACCGGCGGCGTAGTTACGCACCACACATTCGACCGGGATCATGTCGAGCTTCTTCACCAGGCACTCGTTGTCGCCCAGCAGCTTGTCGAACTGCGTCGGCACGCCGGCTTCTTCGAGTTTCTGCATGATGAAGGCGTTGAACTTGTTGTTCACCATGCCCTTGCGGTCGAGTTGTTCGATGCGCTTGCCGTCGAACGCCGAGGTGTCGTTACGGAACAGCAGGATCAAGCGGTCGGCGTCGTCGGTCTGGTAAACCGATTTGGCCTTGCCGCGGTAGAGTTCGTCGCGTTTTTCCATGATGGGCTCCGCTTGCTTGAGTAGGTGGGCTAGGCGATTTGGCGCCAGTCGAGCCCTTGATCCTGATTCGCCACCTGGAGCCAGTCCGGATCGCACCCGAGGGCGTCGACGAAGCACTGGCGGGCCAGATGTGGCAGGTTGTTCTTGCTGCTGAGGTGGGCCAGCACCAGGTGCTGCAGGTTTTGCCAGCCCAACTCGGCCACCAGGCTCGCGGCCTGGTGGTTGTTCAAATGTCCCTGGCTGCCGCCGACCCGCAGCTTGAGAAAGCGCGGGTAATGCCCACGGGCCAGCAGGTCGCGGCAATGGTTGGCTTCGATCAGCAGGGCATCGAGCCCCTGATAACGCTCCAACAACTGCGCGTCGTAGCTGCCCAGGTCGGTGAGCATGCCGAAGCGGCGGCGACCGTCGCTGATCACGTACTGCAACGGCTCGTAGGCATCATGCTCGACCCGTGCCGCGCTGACCTGCAGATCGCCGATCTGCACGACATCGCCGCAACCGAGAAAACCGGCCACCTCCACCGGCTTGCGCATGCCGCGCAAGGTGCCCTGGCTGAGGTAGACCGGTACATTGTAGCGCCGTGACAGCAACCCCACGCCATGCACGTGGTCGGCATGTTCATGGGTCACCAGCACCGCGCTCAACTGCGTGGCCGAAACCCCGAGCAGCGCCAGGCGCCGCTCGGTCTCGCGCAGGGAAAAGCCGCAATCGACCAGGATGACCGTGTCACCACTGGCGATGAGCGTGCCGTTTCCCTGGCTGCCGCTTCCCAGAACCGCGAAGCGCACTTAGCCCAGGTGGTCCTGGATCGCGCTCAGCACGCGGCGGGCGACATCGGCCGGGGCCACGGTGTTGATGTTCTTCTCGACGGTCACCTGGACGTTTTCACCCACCTTGCTCAGGCGTACCTGATAACGCTCGGCGCGGGCCTCACGCTCTTCCTTGCTCGGCTCGCTGCCGAACAGGCGGCTGAAGAAGCCAGGCTCCTTCTGCTTGTCGTCGGGCTTCTCGGACAGGTTGATGTAGTACAGGCCCAGGCTGCGGTTGATGTCCTCGACACGCCACTCGCCTTGCTCCAGGGCGCGGCCGACGCCAGACCAGGCGCGGTCCAGGTCGGACCCCAGGAACAGCACCGGGTTGCCGCTGCCGTCCTCGCTCAGGCTGACCTGGCTCGGGGCATCGAAGTCGCGCGCGGCCAGCAGCGAGACCGACCCGCCCTTCTCGGCGCTGCGGTTCATGCTGGCGAGCATTTCGTCGACCAGCAGAGCGTCGGTGCCGGTGTTGCTGGAGGCAGACGGGAAGTCAGGCTCGGCAGTGCTGCCGGCCGGGCGCTCGACGCTGACCACATACACCTCGGAGGTGTTGCGCTGCACGCCGGGCTCCATGCGTACCCGCACGCGGACTTCGCTGTCCGGGCTGCTGGAGGTACTGGCCAGGCGCTGGCCGAGGGAGGCCGACAGCTCGTCGAAGCGTTGCCAGGTGGTGTTGAATTCGCCGGTCTGCGGGCGCTCTTCAGCGATGCGGAAACCGTTGTCCTCGAAGAACTGGCGGGTCACCGGCCAGACTTCGGCGGGCGAGCGCTGGGCCAGCACCCAACGGCTGTTGCCGCTGCGCTGCAGGCTGAAATCGCTGATGTCGGCGGTGGCCGACAGCGGCTGTGGACGGGGTACCTCGAACTCGCCAGTGGCGCGATCGTCGGCCACGTTGCGCGGGATCGGCAGCAGCGGATCCAGGCGCTTGACGTTGCTGGCGTCCGGCGGCAGCTGCATCGGCGCGGTAGGCTGCGCCTGCAGGTAGTCGCTGCCTCGGTCGCGGAAATAGCCATCCTCGCCCCACAGCCAACCGCACCCACTGGTGCTGGAAATGATCAGGGCGAGAGCGGAAAGACCAGCCAGTCGCTTCATGCGGTGTACTTCCTCGATTAAACCAGTACGCCGGACTGGCGCAAGGCAGTACGGACTTTTTCGTGACAGCCTTCGCTCAGCCAGGTCAGCGGCAGGCGGATACCTTGTTGCATCAGGCCCATTTCAACGAGCGCCCATTTCACCGGGATCGGGTTGGCTTCGCAGAACAGGTCCTTGTGCAGCGGCATGAGTTTTTCGTTGATTGCACGGGCCTTCTCGGCATTGCCCTCAAGGGCGGCCTCGCACAGGTCGGCCATTTCGCGCGGGGCGACGTTGGCGGTGACGGAGATGTTGCCCTTGCCGCCCATCAGGATCAGCTCGACGGCGGTTGGATCGTCGCCGGACAGGACGATGAAGTCCTTGTCGACGCCGTCCAGGATGGCCTTGGCACGGACCAGGTCGCCGGTGGCTTCCTTGATACCGATGATGTTCTTGACCTTCGACAGGCGGATCACGGTCTCGGCCTGCATGTCGCAGGAGGTGCGGCCGGGTACGTTGTACAGGATCTGCGGGATGTCGACGGCTTCGGCGATGTGCTTGAAGTGCTGGTACAGGCCTTCCTGGGTCGGCTTGTTGTAGTAAGGCACGACGAGCAGGCAGGCGTCGGCGCCGGCATTCTTGGCATTCTGGGTCAGGTGCACGGCTTCGGCAGTGGAGTTGGCACCGGTACCGGCAATTACCGGGATCCGCTTCTTGCTGTGCTTGACCCGCTCGACCACGTGCTTGATGACCAGGATGTGCTCTTCGACGTCCAGCGTGGCGGATTCACCGGTGGTACCGACAGCTACGATCGCGTGAGTGCCATTTTCCAGGTGGAAGTCTACAAGTTTGTCGAGGCTGCCCCAGTCCAGACGCCCTTGTGCATCCATGGGTGTGACCAACGCCACCATACTGCCCGCAATCATGTAATTGCTCCTGCCGGAAAAAGAGAGCGGTAATGGTACTGGCGCCATCGGCCTTGCACAAGCGAAGCAGGCGGGCGGAGCATTCCCCTTCGCGCCGCTTTTCGCTACCCTTGATCCTTTGATCGGTACAGCGCGGCCCGCCGGGCCGTCGACAGTGCTCCTCGCCTGCGTCCACAGCCGCCCAAACCGGCCGGGGCCCTGCTGGAAAAGGAGGCTTGCCCCCGTCCTGTACCGACCGCTCATCGCTTTAGGAA
Organism: Pseudomonas sp. WC1; assembly: GCF_050586565.1. NCBI lineage: Bacteria > Pseudomonadati > Pseudomonadota > Gammaproteobacteria > Pseudomonadales > Pseudomonadaceae > Pseudomonas > Pseudomonas sp. WC1. The sequence continues at coordinate 106,782 of NZ_JBOBDQ010000009.1, read as the reverse complement.
TGCTGCATGTCCACCCCCACCGTTCGCGAACAATTCCTCGTCATCAGCGCCCTGGGCCCCAACCCCATGGAGCTGGCCAACGTCCTCAGCCGCGCGGCCTTCGACAATCGCTGCGCGGTGGTCACCTCGCGCCTGTCGCGCCACGGCGAAACCAGCGCCCTGGTGCTGCAGGTCGGCGGCAGCTGGGATGCCCTGGCCCGCCTCGAGGCCACCCTGCCAGGCCTGGGCAAGAAGCACGGGCTGACGCTGGACGTGGTCCGCAGCGCCGACCAAGAGGTGCGCCCGCAGGCCCTGCCTTACGTGGCCTACGTCAGCGCCGCCTATCGCCCGGACATCATCAACGAGCTGTGCCAGTTCTTCCTCGACCACCGCGTCGAGCTCGAAGCCATGACCTGCGACACCTACCTCGCTCCGCAGACCGGCAGCAGCATGCTCAACGCCCAGTTCACCGTGATCCTGCCAGCCGGCACCCAGATCAGCTGGCTGCGCGACCAGTTCCTCGACTTCGCCGACGCGCTGAACCTGGACGCGCTGATCGAACCGTGGCGCCCACAGAACCCTGTCTAAGGAAGCTCCCATGGCCGTAGCAATCGACCAACCCGTCGCCGATTTCCAGGTGCAGGCCACCAGCGGCCAGAGCGTCAGCCTGGCTGAACTGAAAGGCCAGCAAGTGGTGCTGTACTTCTACCCCAAGGACAGCACCCCGGGCTGCACCACCGAAGGCCAGGGTTTCCGCGACCAGCACGCGGCGTTCCAGGCCGCCAACACCGTGGTGTTCGGCGTATCGCGCGATGGCATCAAGTCCCATGAGAACTTCAAGGCCAAGCAGGCCTTTCCCTTCGAGCTGATCAGCGACAAGGACGAGGCCCTGTGCCAGCTGTTCGACGTGATCAAGCTGAAGAAGCTGTATGGCAAGGAATACCTGGGCGTGGACCGCAGCACCTTCCTGATCGACAAGGACGGTGTGCTGCGCCAGGAATGGCGTGGGGTGAAGGTGCCCGGGCATGTGGATGCGGTACTGGCTGCGGCCGAGGCCTTGAACAAGGCTTAAGGACGCATGGGGCTGCTGCGCAGCCCTTCGCCGCGGTTCGTCGCCACGACAAGCCGGCTCCCACAGGTAAAGCGATCCATGTGGGAGGCTTGCAGGCGAAAGGGCCGCAAAGCGGCCCCAGCAATTACAGCATCGGCGCCACAGACGTTTCCTGCCTCGGCCAGGCATCCAGCACCGCCTTGAACAGCGTCGCCAGCGGGATCGCGAAGAAGATCCCCCAGAACCCCCACAGCCCGCCGAACAGCAGCACCGCGCAGATGATCGCCACCGGGTGCAGGCTCACCGCCTCGGAGAACAGCAACGGTACCAGCACGTTGCCATCGAGCGCCTGGATGATCGCGTATACCGCCATCAGGTAGATGAACTGATCGCCCCAGCCCCACTGGAACAGCGCGATCAGGGTCACCGGCACCGTCACCACCACCGCGCCGACATACGGCACCACCACCGACAGCCCCACCAGCAGCGCCAGCAAGGCGGCATAGTTGAGGCCCAGGCTGATGAAGGCGATATAGGTGGCAATCCCGCAGATCAGGATCTCGATGCCCTTGCCACGGATATAGTTGGCGATCTGCCGGTTCATCTCGTCACCCACCCGGTTGAGCAACGTGCGCTCACGCGGCAGGTAGCCACTGACCCAGCGCCCGATCAGCTCGCGATCCTTGAGGAAGAAGAACACCAGGATCGGCACCAGCACCAGGTAGATCATGGCATTGACCAGCAGCGGCAGGCTCGACAAGGAGAAGGTCAATGCCCATTGGCCGAACTTGCCGATTTCGCCGCGCACCGACTCGATGGCGCGCAGCACTTGCTCATCCGACACCAGGTGCGGGTAGCGCTCGGGCAACAGCAGCAACAGCGACTGCCACTTGCCGAGCATGCCGGGCAGCTCGTTGAACAAGGTGATCAGCTGATGCCAGAGCAGCGGCACCAGCACCAGCATGAACACCGCCAGCGCGCCCATGAACAGCGCGAACACCAGCCAGACGGCCAGCCGTGTGGGTACCCTCAGGCGCTCCAGGGCATTGACCAGCCCCTGCATGAGAAACGCCAGGACCATGCCCGCCAGCACCGGCGCGAGCATGCCGCCCAGGGTCAGCACCACGGTAAAGGCCAGGAACAGCAGGACCGCCAGCACCACTGCCTCCTCGTCGGAGAAGTAGCGCTGCATCCAGTCGCGAAGCACTTTGAACATTGACGATCCTAGGTTCTGTACGAAAAGCCTTGAGACGCAGGTCAGGCAAGGCGAAAACAGCCGAGGAAGCGGAGTGTACTAGAGTACATGAGCATTCCGAGGCTGTTTTCAACGCAGCATGAACAAGTATCAAGGCTTTTCGTATAGAGCCTAATGAAGGGAATCAGGCCTTGCGCAGCCAGTAGGTGTAGACCCCGGCCTCGGCCGTTTCATGCAGCAGCGTATGACCGGCCAGTTGGGCGAACGTGCGGAAGTCGCGTTGCGAGCCGGCATCGGTGGCGAGCACCTTGAGCACCGCGCCGCTGGCCAGGCGATTGAGCTCCATCTTCGCCTTGAGCAGCGGCAATGGACAGTTGAGACCGCTGGCATCGAGCTCGGCGTCACAAGTCGGGGTGTCACTCATCGGGCAGCGCTCCAGGACCGCATGGGGAAGGCCGCTAGGATACCGCCACTGGTCGGCATCGCGCGACCCGGCTACAGTAAGGCTTTTGACCGACGCGAGCTTCTGCATGAATCTACTGCGCCCCACCCTGTTGACGCTGGCCTGCCTGCTGGCCCTGCCCGGCCACGCCGACGACCTGCCGTCACTGGGCGACGCCAGCTCCGCGATCGTCTCGCCACAACAGGAACACCAGCTCGGCCGCGCCTGGCTGAGCCTGTTGCGCGGCCAGGTGAACCAGCTCAACGACCCGCAGCTCAAGGACTTCGTCGAGACCAGCGTGTACAAGCTGGCCGAGACCAGTCAACTGCAGGACCGGCGCCTGGAGTTCATCCTTATCGACAGCAAGGAACTCAACGCCTTTGCCGCACCCGGTGGCATCGTCGGGGTCAACGGCGGCCTGTTCCTCAATGCCCAGACCGAAGGCGAGTACGCCTCGGTGTTGGCCCACGAACTGGCGCACTTGTCGCAACGCCACTTCGCCCGCGGCGTCGAGGCCCAGCAACGCATGCAGCTGCCGATGATGGCGGCCTTGCTGGCCGGTATCGTGCTGGCGGCGGGCGGCGGCGGCGATGCCGGCATTGGCGTGATCGCCGGCACACAGGCCGCGGCAATCCAGGAGCAGCGGCGCTTTTCCCGGCAGAACGAACAGGAAGCCGACCGTTTCGGCATCCTCAACCTGGAAAAGGCCGGCTACGATCCGCGCAACATGCCCAGCATGTTCGAGCGCCTGGCCCGCCAGTACCGCTACGATGCCAAGCCGCCGGAATTCCTGCTGACCCACCCGGTCACCGAATCGCGTATCGCCGACACCCGCAACCGCGCCGAACAGGCGCCCAAGGGCGGCGTGGAAGACAGCCTGCGCTACCAGTTGATCCGCGCCCGCGTGCAGCTCACCTACGAAGGCACGCCGGGCATGGCCGCCAAGCGTTTCCGCGCCCAGCTCGACGAAACCCCGAACATGGATGCCGCCCGCTACGGCCTGGCCCTGGCGCAGATCAAGGGCGGCCAGCTCAACGAAGCGCGGGAGAACCTCAAGCCGCTGCTGGCCAAGGCGCCCAACGACATCACCTACAACCTGGCGCAGATCGACCTGGACATCACCAACAACCGCCTGGCCGACGCCCAGCAGCGCGCCCAGCGCATGCAGGCGCTGTACCCGGGCAACTACCCGTTGAAACAGGTGCGCGCCGACCTGCTGGTCAAGCAGAACAAGCCAGCCGAAGCGGAAAAGGTGCTGGATGACCTGGTCAAGAACCGTCCGGACGATCCAGACGTGTGGTACGATGTGGCCGAAGTGCGCGGGCTGTCGGGCAACACTATCGGCCTGCACCGCGCGCGCGCCGAATACTTCACCCTGGTCGGCGACTTCGACCAGGCGATCCAGCAGCTCGACTACGCCAAGCGCCGCTCGGGCAGCAACTTCCCGCTGGCTTCGCAGATCGACCAGCGCCAGCGCGAGATCATGGAGCAGCAGCGCATGGTCAAGGAGATGATGGGGCGCTGATACACAGCCAGAAACCATCGCGGCGACCCGACTTGCCCCGCGATGGTTTGTGCAACCGGTCAGGCGTTACCGGACAACTTCAACCGCGCCGCCTGGGTGAAGTCGAGCATGCGGTTCAACGGCTTGATCGCCTTGGGGATCAGCGCCGGCTCGACGAAGATCTCGTTGCTGCCATTGCGCAGACAGTCCAGCACCCGCTCCAGGGTGTTCATGGCCATCCACGGGCAGTGCGCGCAGCTGCGGCAGGCCGCGCCGTTGCCAGCAGTCGGCGCCTCGACGAACTCCTTGTCCGGGCACAGCTGCTGCATCTTGTAGAAGATGCCGCGGTCGGTGGCGACGATGAAAGTCTTGTTCGGCAAGGTCTGCGCCGCCTTGATCAGCTGGCTGGTGGAACCTACCGCGTCTGCCAGCTCGATCACCGCTTCCGGCGACTCGGGGTGCACCAGGATCGCGGCGTCCGGGTACAGCGCCTTCATGTCGGCCAACTGGCGCGACTTGAACTCTTCATGAACGATGCAGGCGCCATCCCACAGCAGCATGTCGGCACCAGTCTGCTTCTGGATGTAACGACCCAGATGCTGGTCCGGGCCCCAGATGATGGTCTCGCCGTTGTCCATAAGGCTTTCGACGATTTCCAGCGCGCAGCTGGAGGTCACCACCCAGTCGGCCCGGGCTTTCACTGCCGCGGAAGTATTGGCGTAGACCACCACGGTGCGCTCGGGATGCTGGTCGCAGAAATCCGAGAATTCCTTGACCGGGCACCCCAGGTCGAGGGAACAGGTCGCTTCCAGGGTCGGCATCAGCACGCGTTTTTCCGGGGTGAGGATCTTCGCCGTCTCGCCCATGAAGCGCACCCCTGCCACCACCACGGTCTCGGCGGGGTGATTCTTGCCGAAGCGCGCCATTTCCAGCGAGTCGGACACGCAGCCGCCGGTTTCCTCGGCCAGGGCCTGGATCACCGGGTCGCAATAGTAGTGGGCCACCAGCACGGCGTTCTGCTTCTTCAGCTCGGCGGCGATGGCCGCACGGTATTCGGCCTCCTGCGCGGGCGTCAGCGGGTTGGGCTGCTTGGCATCGAGGTGCGCCTGGACCAACAGGCGTTCGGAAATCTGGGTCATGATCGCTGGACCTGCAGGGCGCTTGAGCGCGTCAGTCGAGTGTATCACCCGGCCCTGGCAGATCGGCTAGCGGTGCCGGACGGCCAGCGTCTCGGCCCCTCTGCGGGCGCGGATTATTATCGGACGCGAAGGCTACAGGCAATCGGAAGGATGCAAAAGGGGTTTTTGCAGCCCTCCGTCGCGGGGCAAGTCGGGTCGCCGCATCGCCGCTCCCACGATGATGGGAGCGGGTCTGCCCGAGGGCTCAGCCCTGCGGCTGCAGCGCCGCCAGGTGGCCGCTGATCAGCATGGCGAACTCTTCGACGGTCATCTTCTTGCCGTTGAAGTCGACCATGCCATCGGCGTACTGCAGGCTCGATACCACATCGGTGCCCTCTACCGTGGCCATGCCGCTCTGCAGCGCCATCATGCCGAGCATCTCGCCAGCCTGGCTGGACTGCTGGGCAATGGCCTGGGCGTCGGTCTCGCCGTCGAGCAGCGCCTGCAACGTGGCCAGGTCACCGACCATCGGCTTGGAGACACTGAGCTTGGCCTTCAGCTGGGTCAGCAGCTGCTTGCCCAGCTGGTCAGGCGGCAGGTCGAACGAGCTGGGGCTGGCGAAGTCCATCGCCAGGTTGAAGTGGCTCTCGCCATTGGCGGTCTTGAACGCCAGCTTCTCCACCGCCACCTGCGGCTTGGCTACCAGCAGCTTGTGCAGGTCGCCCTGGACCTTGGCCTGTTCCTCGGGGGTCATTTCCAGCGACGGGGCCTCGCCCTCGGCCGCCGCCTGCTGCATCTGCGGCAGCTGGGTCTGGTACCACTCCATCAACGCCTGCATGGCCGCGATGTCGATGGACTTCATGGTCAGGACCATTTCCGCGCTACCGACCTTGCGCCCGCCGTAGCTGATGTCGGCGACCTTGTATTCCAGGCGCCCGGCCAGCTTGTCCTTGGCCTCGCCCTCGGCGTTGTACAGGTTGTTCTGCTGCAGGCCCTTGAGCACCAGCACTTCCTGCTTCGGCCCGAAGGTCACCTGGGTGTCGGCCAGGGCCAGGTCGAAGTTGCCGACGTAGACCATGTCGTGAGCGGTTTCGTGGAGCTTGCCGCCGGCCTTGAAGCCGTTGAGCAGGATCTTCACCGGCGCCTGTTGCTCATCGACGAAGTTCAACTCCAGGTGCTCGGCATTGCCGTGGATCTCCACCGCCTTGCCGTCGCGGTCACCGCGCAGTTGCAGCTGCAGGCCGGAGAAGTCCAGGACGTTGCCGCCGTCTTCCTTGAGCGTCACCGGCGCCAGGCGGATATCGCTGTCGACGCTGCCGTTGTAGCCGAGGCTGACCTGGGCGGTGACCGGTGCCTTGTCGCCGGCGGCGGTGAACCAGCCTGCGGTGAAGTCATCCTTGTCCAAAGCACTGTTGCTGGTGGCCATGACCGGCATCAGCTTGAACGCCTTGACCCGCGACCAGGGGAACGGGCCGTGCTCGATCTGGTCGGTCACGCCAACCTGGAAGTTCAGCGCCTCGGCCTCGCCGAGCTGCACGTTCTCGGCCTTCAGGCGGTAGTGCGCGGTGCTGGTGAAGAAGTGCTGGTCCAGCGAGACCAGCTCGATGGTCATGCTGCCGCCGTTGCCGACCAGGGCTTTCTTCAGCTCTTCGTTGCCGCGGGCAACGGAGCGTTCCAGCTCCGCGGGCAGTTGCTTGCCGGTGTACCAGGCGCCAGCGGTGGTTGCGACGGCGATGGCGACCGCCAGGCCGGAAAGGATGCCTACTGATTTCTTCATGAATAGAACCGATTGCTGTCCATAGGGAGGGCGATTGGGCGGACCACGGAAACGAGGGCACGCGGGGTGGCAAGAATACCATCGGCGCCCGGCCGGCGCGGTAATGCTTGTTGTATTTCGTTTATCGGCACCTCAAGGACAGCCTGCCTTGGCCAACAGCAATGTCAATTTTTACGAACATCAAAATCGACTTACGATCCGCTCAATCGGCCAATAACAGTGCATAACGGCCAATAAAACCGATTCACCTTCCATTCAATTGACTACCTGTCATGTTTAACTTGACACTCAAACGACCATCGTTGTTTATTTCGCGCACCCTGCAGCTCCAACATAAAAGGTGAACAACATGGAGCCCATCCGCTCGACCTTGTCGTGCCCGTCACTCGCCGTGCCCGTTGTTTCGACACAGGAGCAGCGCCCGCATGCAGCCTGACCACAGCGCTTCCGGCGACCCCCAGTTCCGCAAGTCCCTGCGCCTCTGGCACGTGGTGATTATCGGCCTGGCCTACCTCACCCCGATGACCGTGTTCGATACCTTCGGCATCGTCTCCGGCATCACTGCAGGGCATGTGCCCAGCGCCTACATCCTGGCCCTGGTCGGCATCCTGTTCACTGCCGTGAGCTACGGCACGCTGGTGCGGCGCTTCCCGCAGTCGGGCTCGGCGTACACCTACACCCAGCGCGCCATCAACCCGCACGTGGGTTTCCTGGTCGGCTGGTCGTCGCTGCTGGACTACCTGCTGCTGCCCATGGTCAACGCGCTGCTGGCCAAGCTCTACCTGTCGGCAATGTTCCCCGAAGTGCCGGCCTGGGTATGGGTGGCCAGCTTCGTCACCCTGATCAGCCTGATCAACATGCGCAGCATCAACCTGGTGGCGCACTTCAACCTGCTGTTCGTCGCCGTGCAGGTGGCGATCATCTCGGTGTTCATCTACCTGTGCTGGCGCGGCTTGGGCCACGGCGAGGGATTGGGCACCGCCTGGAGCCTGCTGCCGTTCGCCGATGACCAGACCCAGTTCGCCGCGCTGGCCGCGGGCGCGACCATCCTGTGCTTCTCGTTCCTGGGCTTCGATGCAGTGACCTGCCTGTCGGAGGAAACCCGCGACCCGGGCAAGACCATCCCCCGGGCGATCTTCCTGACCGCCCTGATCGGCGGCGTGGTGTTCATCGGGGTGTCGTACTTTATCCAGGCCTACTTCCCGACCATGCAGCGCTTCCACGACCAGGAAGCAGCCCTGCCGGAAATCGCCCTGTACGTCGGCGGCAAGCTGTTCCAGTCGGTGTTCATCGCCTGCACGGTGATCAACACCATCGCCTCGGGCCTGGCCTCGCAGACCAGCGTGTCGCGCCTGCTGTACGTGATGGGCCGCGACAACGTGATCCCGGCCGGGGTGTTCGCCCGCCTGCACCCGCGCTACAAGACCCCGGTGCTGAACATCGCCGTGGTCGGCCTGATTTCGCTGTCGGCGATCTTCTTCGACCTGGTCACCGCCACTTCGGTGATCAACTTCGGCGCGCTGGTGGCGTTCAGCTTCGTCAACCTCTCGGTGATCAACCACTGCTATATCCGTGAGAGACAGAACAAGGGCCTGACGAACAACCTCAAGTATCTGGTGGCGCCGACGATAGGCTTCTGCATCATCGTCTCGCTGTGGCTGGACCTGAACGAACACTCCTTGCTGTTCGGCGGAATCTGGGCCCTGCTTGGCATGCTCTACCTGGCCTGGCTGACCAAAGCCTTCAGGGTTGCGCCACCGAACTGCATCGCCGAATGACCCCACCGACGCCCGCCTGACCGCGGGCGTTGTGTTTGCCCGAGAAGGAAAAGCCCATGTCGCAGCGCCGTCTCTCCATCCAGTGGAAGATCACCCTGCTCGCCGGCCTGTGCCTGCTGGCCATCGTCGCCCTGCTGGTGGCCACCTCGCTCACCCAGGCCCGGCGCAGCGCCGAGCAGGTATTCCAGGCCAACACCGAACTGCTCGACCACAGTGCCCGCCTGCGCCTGCAGGCCCACGGCGAAACCCAGGCCTTGCGCATCCAGCGCTACTTCATGGACGCCTACCAGTACGGCAACGGTTTCGCCCGCCTGGTGCAGGCGCTCAAGGCCCGTGGCGGTGCCGAACTGCGCGGTGAGCTGAGCCGAGAAGCCCGCGCCGCACTGGCCGGCAATACCGACCTGATCGGCCTGTACCTGGTGTTCCAACCCAACGCCCTGGACCAGCAGGACGCGCGCTTCGTAGGCCAGGCCGACAACGGCAGCAACGACAGCGGGCGTTTTTCGCTGTACTGGTCGCAGCCCGGCACTGGCAACCTCGAAGCGGAGGCCATGCCCGAATCGATGCTCGCCGATACCAGCATCGGCGCCAACGGTTCGCCCTACAACCGCTGGCTGACCTGCCCGCTGGAAACCGCCAAGGCGTGCGTGCTAGACCCGTATTTCGACGAGGTCAACGGTCATCAGGTACTGATGACCAGCATTGCCCTGCCGCTGCTGGAAAACGGCAAGGTGGTGGGCGTGGTCGGCCTGGACATCGGCCTGGACAACCTGCAGCAACTGAGCCTGGCCGGCCGCCAGGAGCTGTTCGACGGCCAGGGCCAGGTCAGCATCGTCAGCCCTGCGGGCCTGCTCGCCGGCCACAGTCAGGATGCCGGCCAGTTGAGCAAGACCGTGCAGCAGGCCTTCGGTGCCAGCGCGGCGGCCCTGGCCGCACCACTGCGCGCCGGCCAGGCCGTCGAGCGCCTGGACCAAGGCACCATGCGTATTTCCCGACCCTTTGCGCCAATTCCCGGGGCGGCACCGTGGCAGGTGCTGCTCGAACTGCCCGAGCAGGTACTGCAAGCCCCCGCCGTCACCCTCAACCAGCGCCTGGACAGCCAGAACCAGCAGGCCAACCTCGTCAGCCTGCTGGTCGGCCTGGGCGCCGCCGTGCTGGGGCTGCTGCTGGTGTGGCTGACCGCCCGCGGCGTGACCCGGCCAATCCTGGCCGTGGCCGCCCGCCTGGAGGACATCGCCAGCGGTGAAGGCGACCTGACCCGGCGCCTGGACTACGCCCGCGACGACGAACTGGGCCAGCTCACCGGTTGGTTCAACCGCTTCCTCGACAAACTGCAACCGGTGATCGCCCAGCTCAAGGGTTCGCTGCAGGAAGCCCGCGGCACTGCCGACCAGTCGGCGCTGATCGCCCGCCAGACCAGCGACGGCATGCAGCAACAGCACCGCGAAATCGAACAGGTGGCCACGGCGGCCAACGAGATGAGCGCCACTGCCCATGACGTTGCCCACAACGCCGCACAGGCCGCCCAGGCCGCACGCGGTGCCGACCAGGCAACCCGCGATGGCTTGGCGCGGGTGGGCGCCACCCGCGAAGCTATCGCCCAACTTGCCGGCGGCATGGATGCGGCCATGGATGAAGCCCGCGCCCTGGAAAGCCGTGGCGAACAGATCGGCTCGGTACTTGAAGTGATCCGCGCCATCGCCGAGCAGACCAACCTGCTGGCCCTCAACGCCGCCATCGAAGCGGCCCGCGCCGGCGAAGCCGGGCGAGGCTTTGCGGTGGTCGCCGACGAAGTACGCAACCTGGCGCAGCGCACTCAAGTGTCGGTCGAGGAGATCCGCCAGGTAATCGAAGGCTTGCAGCAAGGCACCCAGGACGTGGTCGAGGCAATGCAGGCCGGCCAGCGCCAGGCCCAGGACAGTGCCGCGCAGATGGAACAGACCTTGCCAGCACTGCAGCGTATCGGCGAGGCGGTGACGGTGATCACCGACATGAATCTGCAGATCGCCTCGGCCGCCGAGGAACAGAGCGCAGTGGCCGAAGAGGTGAACCGCAACGTGGCGGGCATCCGCGACGTGACCGAATCGCTGTCGGGGCAGGCCGACGAATCGGCGCACATCAGCCAGGCGTTGAACCGGCTGGCCAACCAGCAGCAGGCACTGATGGCGCAGTTCCGGGTTTGAATCCGCCCCCGGATGAAACAGCAACAGCGGACTGCCAGTAGCTGCACGGTCCGCCGTGACAAAGGCTGACAGCTCACGACAAGGCTGCCCCTCCATCAATCCCTCCACTTGAAGGGATATGACCCTCCGAAACCGATATCTGGCCACGCCAGGTATCGGTTTTTTGTTGCATCAATGATGAATAAATTTCCGCCATATTGTTTCGTACATTTCATGACAGTTACAAAACGACCATTTCACACTCCACAATGACGTCGACGCATCTCAGTAAATATGGGTAATCCAGATGAATGCGTGCAAATTTCAACTTTGCCACACGATCAAAACGACGAAACCAAGCATTCCAAAATGGAATGATATAGCAACTAATTGTCGTTTGTTGCGAACACCTTTCAACGCCAATACTGATTTCAATCAATGCAATCGCCACCGCCGCAGCACTGGAGAAGCTGCTGGCAGACCGGCGCCCCATCCGCGCTCGTCACCTGCAACTGGAAGTGGTCAGTTCACAACAAAAACAACAACTCACCCGAATGCAGATCCAATAGGTTGCCCATGACCCATTCGAACAACAACGGAAGTTTGACTGCCGCAGCCCCACCTTCCGGACACCTCAAGCGCACCCTCACCAGCCGTCACCTGAACATGATCGCCATCGGCGGCTCCATCGGCACCGGCCTGTTCGTCTCCTCCGGCGCCACCATTGCCCAGTCTGGCCCCGGCGGCGCACTGCTGGCCTTCGCGGTGATTGGCCTGATGGTCTACTTCCTGATGACCAGCCTCGGCGAAATGGCCGCGTGCATGCCGGTCAGCGGCTCGTTCTCCACCTATGCCTCGCGCTACGTCGAAGAAAGCTTCGGCTTCGCCCTGGGCTGGAACTACTGGTACTCCTGGGCAGTGACCATCGCCGTGGACCTGGTGGCCGTACAGATCATCATGCTCTACTGGTTCCCGGACACCCCCGGGGTGATCTGGAGCGCGGCCTTCCTGGTGCTGCTGTTCGCCCTCAATGTCGCCTCGGTGCGCTTCTTCGGCGAGGCGGAGTTCTGGTTCGCCCTGATCAAGGTCATCACCATCATCATCTTCATCGCCGTGGGCGTGCTGATGCTGCTGGGCATCCTCGAAGGCGGCCAGGACGGTGGCGCCCACCTCTGGCAGATCGGCGACGCGCCCATTGCCGGCGGCCTGCCGGCGCTGATCGGCGTGGCGATGATCGTCGGTTTCTCGTTCCAGGGCACCGAATTCGTGGGCATCGCCGCTGGCGAAACGGAAAACCCGGGACGCAACATTCCCAAGGCCGTGCGCCAGATCTTCTGGCGCATCCTGCTGTTCTACGTACTCACCATTGTCGTGATCGGCCTGCTGATCCCCTACACCGACCCGCGCCTGCTCAAAGACGGCCTGTCGGATGTCACCATTAGTCCGTTCACCCTGATCTTTACCAAGGCTGACATGCTCGCCGCCGCCGCCGTGATGAACGCAGTGATCCTGACCTCGGTGCTGTCCGCCGGCAACTCAGGCATGTATGCCTCGTCGCGCATGCTCTACAGCCTGGCGCTGGAGCGCAAGGCGCCGGCCATCTTCGCCCGGGTGACCCGCAGTGGCACGCCGGTCTGGGCGCTGCTGGCCACCGCCGCGGTCGCGGGTCTGTGCCTGCTGAGCTTCCTGTTCAGCCCCGGCAAGCTCTACCTGTGGCTGCTGAACACCTCTGGCATGCTCGGTTTCATCGCCTGGCTGGGCATCGCCATCAGCCATTACCGCTTCCGCCGCGGCTACCTGCTCAATGGCAATGACCTGGCGAAACTGCCGTATGTGTCGAAATACTTCCCGTTCGGCCCGCTGTTCGCCTTCGGCCTGTGCATGGTGGTCATGCTCGGGCAGAACTACCAGGCGTTCATCGGCGGGCAGATCGACTGGGTCGGTGCCTTCGCCACCTACGTCGGCCTGGTGCTGTTCGTGGTGGTCTGGTTCGGCCACAAGCTGGTCACAGGCTCCAAGGTGGTGCGCTACAGGGAAATGGACTTCTCCAGTATCGAGATTCGCAAAGCCGAACGCAGCAAGGCAGAGCCCACAGGCGATGCGCTCGCGGCCAGCCAGCAACCCGCCTGAACTCTCCATTGGCGGACCCGCCCCGGTCCGCCCACCACTGCTCCGGGACCCTGATGAACAGCACCTTCGACTCCTACTACGAAGCCACCGCCAGCAGAACCTTCTACTCTGCCCAGAGCGGGCGCACCGATACCCGCGTCTGCATCCTCGGTGGTGGCCTGGCCGGCCTGTCGACCGCAATAGGGCTTGCCGAGCGCGGGGTGAGCGATGTGACACTCCTCGAGTCGCAACGCGTCGGTCATGGCGCCTCGGGACGCAACGGCGGCTTCGTCTTCGGCGGCTACAGCCTCGGCAACGCCGATCTGCTGGCGGCGTTGGGCGCCAACGAGGCACGCAAGCTGTATCGATTGACACTCGACGCCGTCGACCTGATCCGCGAACGTACCCGCAAATACACCATCGATTGCGACCTGGTCGACCAGGGTGTGATCCTCGCCAACTGGTTCAACGACCCGTCGCGCCTTGAGAAACCGCGCCAGCTGATGAAGCAGGCTTATGGCGTCGACTGGGAATACATCGCCCCCGGCGAACTGAAGGAACAGCTCAGGACCGAGCGCTATTACGGCGGGTTGCTGGAGCGCAACGCATTCCACTTCCACCCGCTCAAGTATGTCTGCGGCATCGCCCAGGCAGCCGCACAGGCCGGGGTGACGATCTACGAACAGTCGCCGGTCACCAGTATCGAGAAGAAGGCAGGCGGCTACATCGTGCGCACCGGCCAGGGCGAAGTCCATGCCGAGCAGGTGGTGTTCAGCGCAGGGGGCTATGCCCGCGGCGTCTACGCCCCGATCGAACGCGCCGTGCTGCCGATCGCCACCTACGTGGTGACCACTGCGCCACTGGGCGCACGCCTGCAGGACGCCATCGACTGCCAGTCGGCCATCTACGATACACGCTTCGCCTTCGATTATTACCGCCCGCTGAAAGACAGCCGGATCCTCTGGGGCGGACGCATCTCCATTCTCGATCGCGGGCCGCAGGCCATCGCCAGGCTGCTCAAGGCCGACCTGGCGAGCGTCTACCCGCAATTCGAGGACGTGGAACTGGAGTACTCCTGGGGCGGCCTGATGAGCTACGGACGCCACCAGATGGCGCAGATCGGCCAGGACCACAACGGCATCTGGCACGCGGTCGGTTTCGGCGGCCATGGCATGGCCCCGACCACGGTCGCCGGCGAAGTCCTGGCGGATGCCATTGCCCATCGCCTGCCGATCCCGAGCGGTTTCAGTCGGTTCGGCCTCGATCGCACCTTCGGCCTTGCTGGCCTGGTGGCTGCGCAGGCCACCTACACCGCCTACCAGGCACGCGATGCGTTCGATGCACGGCGCCTGAACCGTTGACAGTGGGTCAGGCCACTTTTTCGACAGGCATGAAAAAGCCCGCCATGAAGGCGGGCTTTTTCGTACTGCATATGGTGGGTCGTGTAGGATTCGAACCTACGACCAATTGGTTAAAAGCCAACTGCTCTACCAACTGAGCTAACGACCCGTTGGATGGCGCGTATATTACTGATTTCTCAGAAGAATTCAACACCCCATCGCAAATTTTTTCAAAAATACCGAGTGGGGTCCTCTACACCGGCGGCCTTGAAGCCATCAGCGCGCAGGCGGCAGCTGTCGCATTTGCCGCAGGCACGCCCGTCGTCGTCGGCCTGGTAGCAAGAAACGGTCAGGCTGTAGTCCACGCCACGGGCGATGCCCGCCTGGACAATCTGCGCCTTGCTCAGGTTCTGCAGCGGCGCCTGGATGCGGAAGCCCTGCCCTTCCACGCCGGCCTTGGTAGCCAGGTTGGCCATGCGCTCGAAGGCCTCGACGAATTCCGGGCGGCAGTCAGGGTAGCCGGAGTAATCCACGGCGTTGACACCAATGAAGATGTCACGGGCTTCGAGCACCTCCGCCCAGCCCAGGGCCAGGGACAGGAACACGGTGTTGCGAGCCGGCACGTAGGTGACCGGAATCCCCTCGCTCGGCGCCTCGGGCACATCGATGCTGCTGTCGGTCAGGGCCGAGCCACCGATGCCATCGAGATTCAGGCCGATCACCTTGTGCTCGACCACGCCCAGGTCACGGGCTACCCGTGCCGCGGCGTTGAGCTCGGCGCGATGGCGCTGGCCGTAGTCGAAGCTCATGGTGTAGCACTGGTAGCCGTCGGCCTTGGCCATGGCTACCACGGTGGCCGAATCCAGGCCACCGGACAGCAGGATTACCGCGCGTTTGTCAGTCATGTCTTTCTCCTCAGCGTCCGGGTTCGTCGTTCCACAGCAGCTTGTGCAGCTGCAGCTGGAAGCGTACGGGCAGGTTGTCGGCGACGATCCAGTCGGCCAGCTCGGTGGCGCTCACCTGGTGGTGGCTGGGCGAAAACAGCACTTCACCGGCGCGCTCGGCCAGGTTGTACTGGATCAGCTTGGAAACCGCCCAATCGTAGTCCTCGCGGGAACAGATGACGAACTTGACCTGGTCGTTGCCGGTCAGCAGCTCGATATTCTCGTAGCGATTGCGGTGAGACTCCTCGGAGCCTGGGGTCTTGAGATCGACCACGCGGCTGACCCGGGTGTCGACGCCACTGATGTCGAGAGCGCCACTGGTTTCCAGCGACACGTCGTAACCGGCGTCGCACAGGCGTTGCAACAAAGGCAGCGCGTTGGGCTGGGCCAGAGGCTCGCCACCGGTCACGCAGACGTAGCGCGGCTTGAAGCCGGCCACCTGCTCAACAATGGAGTCGAGGGTGCGGACAGTGCCGCCACTGAAGGCATAGGCACTGTCGCAGTACTGGCAGCGCAGGGGGCAACCGGTCAGGCGCACGAAAACCGTGGGCAGCCCGGCCGTTCGCGTTTCACCCTGCAACGAGTAAAACACTTCGGTGATGCGTAATGTGTCTTGCATGATCGCCACGGGCGTGACAGCTGAACAGGCTGTCCGCCTCCGTCAGGCACTGTCGCGGACTCGACAAAGCGTTATCCGCGGCAGCGTGTTTACGAAAAAAGGGCCGTGATTCTAACGAAAAAACCCGCGACAAGCGCGGGTTTCTTCTTCAACGGGTCGTTCAGAGCTTTTGCAGGTCGCGTTGCGCCAGTTGCGCGGCGGAAGTGCCGGGGTACTGGGTGATGACCTGCTGCAGGATGCCCTTGACCTTGTCGGTGTGGCCCATGCGGCGCTCGACATCGGCCAGCTTGTACAGCGAATCCGGCACCTTGCTGTGTTTCGGGTACTTCTGACCGACCTCGGCGAACGCCTGGCTGGCACCTTGCAGGTCGCCCTTGGCCAGGTTGACCTCGCCGAGCCAGTACTGGGCATTGCCGGCGTACTGGCTGTTGGGGTACTTGCGCAGGAAGGCGTTGAAGGCCTGGCTGGCCTTGTCGAAGTCCTTCTGCTTGATCAGGTCGAAAGCGGCGTCGTAATACAGCTTCTCTTTCGCCGGATCGCCCGGCTCGCTGCTCGCGGCCGGTGGCTGCGCGGCATTGGTGCCGGCGGCCGCACCCGTGGCTGCGCTGTTCGCGCCACCGGTGGAAGAATTGTCTGGAGTCGCGGCAGGCGCGGCACCGCTGCTGATGCGGCGGTCGAGATCCTGGTAGCGCTCGAGGTTTTCCTGCTTCATGCGCGACACATCGTTCTGCAGCTCTTCGATGATGCCTTGCTGGCGGGAAATCTGGTCCTGCATCTGCTGCAGCTGCATGAACAGCTGGCCATTTGCAGAAGCAGGGGCCGAAGCCCCTGCTCCGGCATAGGCGCCGCTCGTGCCATAACCCGCAGGTGGATAGCCACCCGCGTTGTCATCTACTACGGGAACCGCAGCCCACGCCGAAAGGGGCAGGCTGAGAGCGAGGACGGTTACAGCACGACGGCACATACGCATAGGAACTTACTTACGCAGTTCTACGCGACGGTTCTGGGCCCAGGACTGCTCGTCGTTGCCGGTGGCAACTGGACGCTCTTCGCCGTAGGAAACCAGTTCCAGCTGAGCAGGGGAAACGCCCTGCAGAACCAGGTAGCGCTGAACGGCCTTGGCACGACGCTCACCCAGAGCCATGTTGTACTCGCGGGTGCCGCGCTCGTCGGTGTTGCCTTCCAGGACAACGCGGTTGCCGTTGGACTTCAGGTCCTTGGCGTGAACGTCCAGAGCGCGCATGGCTTCTGGCTTCAGGTCCGAGCTGTCGTATTCGAAGTAGAAGGTGGTGATTGCGCGCAGGGCGGCTTCTTCGCTCAGGGAGCCGTCGACAGCGCCAGTGTTGGCACCGTAGCCAGCGTTCGGATCAACAGCGCCTTCACCAGCGTTGTCGCCGCCTTTCGAGGAGCAACCTACAGCTACAGCCATGGCCAGAGCCAGCGCAGCGAATTTACCAAACTTCAGCATTTCCATCGTGAAACTCCTAATGAAACCCCAGTGTGTTAAGCAAAACGTGTTACGCCGCAATCAGTTCAGGTAAGGGGACCAGGACGGTTCTCTGACTTCGCCTTGAGCGGTAGGAAGTGGGAGCCTCACGCGGCCGTTAAGCGACACGAGCATCAAGACTCCCCGGCCCTGCTGGCGGGTGGCGTAGATTAGCATGGTGCCGTTTGGCGCAACAGTGGGAGACTCATCAAGACTGGTCTCGGAGAGAATCTTTACACTTCCACGTTGCAGGTCCTGCGCGGCCACCTTGAAGTTGGTGAAACCTTGCTGGCGATGGATCATCACCAGAGTCTTTTCGTCCGCCGACAATTTCGGGTTGGCGTTGTAGTTACCCACGAACGTCACGCGCTCGGCACCACCGCCACCAACCGACTGCTTGTAGATCTGCGGCTTGCCGCCACGGTCGGAGGTGAAGTACAGGGTGTTGCCATCCTTGCCCCAGAACGGCTCGGTATTGATGCCTGGGCCTGCGGTGACACGGGTGATCTGGCGCGAAGCCACGTTCATCACATAGATGTCCGGGTTGCCGTCCTTCGACAGCACGAATGCCAGGCGCGAGCCGTCAGGCGACCAGGCAGGCGCGCCGTTCAGGCCTTCGAAGTTGGTGATCTGCTCGCGGCGACCGGTGTCGATGTGCTGGATGAAGATGCGCGGGCGCTTCTGCTCGAACGAGACATAGGCGATACGCTTGCCATCGGGTGCGAAGCGCGGCGACAGGATCGGCTCACGCGACTGCAGCAGGGTTACTGCACGGGCACCGTCGTAGTCCGAACGCTGCAGGGTGTAACGGGTGTTGTTGGTGGAGAAACGCTCAGCGGTCACGTACAGCATGCGCGTGGAAAACGCACCCTTGATACCGGTGAGCTTTTCGAACGACTGGTCGGCAATGTAGTGCGACATGTCGCGCAACTGGTCGACGCCACCGGCGACGCTGCCGGTCAGGACCTGCTGTTCGGTGGCAACGTTGAACAGGGCGTACTGCACCTGCAGGCGACCGCCGGACGGCACGATACTGCCGACCATGACGTACTGGGCACCCAACGCTTTCCAGTCACGGAAGATCACTTCGCTGGCCTGGGTCGGCTGGCTGATCATGTTCTGCCGCGGGATCGGCGCGTAGTAGCCGGAGTTGCGCAGGTCGTTGCCGATGATATCGGCCATGTCTTCCGGCAGTACGCTGCCACCCTGCAGACCGAACGGCACTACCGCGATGGGGGTCGCCCGGTCGCTACCGCTGGTGACCAGGATGTTCTTTTCCTCTGCCATGGCCATGCCTGCCACGCAGCAGAGCAAGACCAGCAGTCCTCTCAGACGTTTAATCACAACGCTAGATCCTCAGGTGTAAATGTCATCTTGAATGAACGATACGGATTGAACTCGTTCGGCTTCAAGCCCTGCATTTCGGTCAACCGACCAATGTTCTTCACCGCGGCCACGGCCGAGCTGTCGAACGGACCGTCGCCACTGGACTTGGCCACACTCACATTGGTGAGGGTGCCGTCCGGCAGCATGTTGATCTGCAGAACTACCGTCATGCCCTTGCGCGCGGATGGCGGACGCGCCCAACCTTCGGCCGCGCGCATGCGGATCAGGTCGTCGAAGTCGCCGGCCACCTGGTCACCCTGCTCGTCGGCCAGCGCCTGCTGCCGTTCGGTGGTGTCGGACAACAGCTCGGCAAGTGCCTGGGCCTTTTTGTCTTCCGCCGCCTTGCGGGCCGCTTCCTGTGCCTTTTTCTTCTGGGCGTCTGCAGCGGCCTTTTTCTTGGCCTCTTCAGCTGCCTTCTTCTTCGCGTCCTCGGCCGCCGCTTTCTTCTTGGCGTCCTCGGCTGCTTTTTTCTTCGCGTCTTCGGCGGCTTTCTTCTTCGCCTCTTCCGCAGCCTGTTTCTTGGCTTCTTCCTCGGCCTTCTTCTTCGCTTCTTCCTCAGCCTTCTTCTTGGCGATGTCGGCCTGCTGCTTCTCGGCAGCCTTCTTCGCTTCCTCGGCTTTCTTGGCCTCGGCGGCTTTCTTCTGCTCGGCGGCCTTGGCGGCGTCGTCTGCTTTCTTCGCCTCGGCGGCTTCGCGAGCCTCCTCGGCCTTTTGAGCGGCGTCGGCTTTCTTTTGTTCCGCGGCCTTCACGGCCTCCTGCTCGACCTTCTTCTGCTCCAGCTGTTCGACCTCGGTCTGGCGCGAAGCGGTCTTCTTGGCCTCCCCGGCAATCTTCTGATTGGTCTGGGTGGTCGCCTGGCTCTTGGACTTGAGCTGGTACAGCGTGGCCTGGACGATAGGTTTGGAGGGCGGCAGCTCGGGCGTCATGGCGAAGCTGACGAACAGCATGCCGAACACCAGCACGTGCAGCGCAATGGCCCAGACACTGGGCCAGAAGTAGCTTTCCGAGGCGGATGGCTCTCGCTGTTGCATCAGGGCGCCTCGGTAATCAGGCCAACGTTACCGACACCGGCCTTCTGCAACCCGCCCATGGCGCCCATGACCGCACCGTAGTCGACAGCCTTGTCGCCACGGATGAAGACCTGGGTCTGCTTGCCCTGGTCACGGCCGGCGGCGATGATCTTGGTCACCGCGCTGGTCATTTCCGGCAAGGTCATGGCCTTGTCCATCTGTTTGTCGGTGTCGACTTCGCTGCCGAGGTTCCAGTAGTAGGTCTTGTCGGCCTTGATCGAGATGGTCAGGACCTGGACGTTGTTGTCCTGCGGCAGGGCTTCGCTGGAAACCTTGGGCAGGTCCACCTTCACGCCCTGGTTGAGCATCGGGGCGGTCACCATGAAGATAACCAGTAGCACCAGCATCACGTCGATGTAGGGCACCACGTTCATCTCGGCGACCGGCTTGCGTTTGTGGCGAACTCGGGCCATGGGTTTCTACCTGATCACTCTTCGCTGGTGTGTACTTTGCGGTGCAGGATCGCCTGGAACTCGTCGGCGAACGTGTAGTAGCGCCCGATCAGCACTTCACTGCGCGCGGCAAAACGGTTGTAGGCGATCACAGCCGGGATCGCGGCGAACAGGCCGATCGCAGTGGCGATCAGGGCTTCGGCAATGCCCGGGGCCACGGTGGCCAGGGTGGCCTGCTGGGCGCTGGCCAGGCCGCGGAAGGAGTTCATGATGCCCCACACGGTACCGAACAGGCCGATGTACGGGCTGGTGGAACCGACGGTGGCCAGGAACGGCAGGCTCTGCTCGAGCTTTTCTTCCTCGCGGGAGATGGCCACGCGCATGGCACGCCCCACCCCTTCCATGACCGCGTCCGGGTCGACACCCGGTTGCTGGCGCAGGCGCGAGAATTCCTTGAAGCCGGCACGGAAGACCTGCTCGACCCCCGAGTCCGGGTCTGGGTTGCTGCCCGCCTGGCGGTACAGCTTGGACAGGTCGATGCCCGACCAGAAGCGCTCTTCGAAAGCGTCCAGTGCACGACGACCGGCGCGCAGCATGGTGCTGCGCTGGAAGATCATGATCCAAGAGGTCACCGAGGCTGCCACGAGGGTCAGCATCACCAGCTGAACCACGACACTGGCATTGGCGACCAGGCTCCACATGGAGGTATGGTCGACGACGTTTGCTTCCACGCTTATTCTCCTGCGTTCGATTGAGTACCCGTGCCGTCCGCCAGGAAGGCGTCGCGCAGTTCTGGGGGAATGGCCCGGGGTTTGAAAGTGTCGGCGCGCACGGCGGCCACCAGGAACTGCCCTTCGCAGAGCAGCACTTCATCCTTTGCTCGCCACACCTGCTGCACGAAGCGCAGGCTGGCACGATTCAATTCAAGTACTTGCGCGGTTACCCGCAACTCGTCGTCCAGGCGGGCCGGCGCGTGGTAGCGCGCCTCGCTGGAATGGACCACGAACAACAGGTTGTCCTGCGCCAGCTGGGCCTGGGAGAACCCCAGGTGACGTAGCCGCTCGGTGCGTGCGCGCTCCATGAATTTGAGGTAGTTGACGTAATACACCACGCCACCGGCGTCGGTATCCTCGTAATAGACGCGACAGCGGTGTGCGAACGGTTCCAGCCCATTTTGCGCGCGCATACTCTAGTGCTTACTCCTGTGCTTGCCAATCCGCTGCGGCAACTGTTTTTGCATCGATAATGTCGTATTGCCAGCGAAGCCAGGGCATGCCAGCGGTAGGACCGCAAAAATGCCGATTCGATCTGTCATTCGTCGTCTTGCGCCGCATATTCCCCACCCTCGCAGAAACGCCCGGGAATGTTCAGGCCGAAATGCAGGTAGGCGTGCCGGGTGACCACGCGCCCACGGGGGGTACGCATGATATAGCCCTGCTGGATGAGGTAGGGCTCGAGCACGTCCTCGATGGTGTGGCGCTCCTCGCCGATCGCCGCGGCGATATTGTCGAGCCCCACCGGACCACCGTCGAACTTCTCGATCATGGTCAGCAGCAGACGCCGGTCGGAGTGATCGAAGCCACGCTCGTCGACATCCAGCAGGTTCAGCGCCATGTCCGCGACCGCCTTGGTGATCTCACCCTTGCCGCGCACTTCGGCAAAGTCGCGCACCCGCCGCAGCAGGCGATTGGCGATCCGTGGCGTGCCACGGGCCCGGCGGGCGATCTCGAATGCGCCCTTGTCGTCCATGGGCAAGCCGAGGATGCCGGCCGAACGGCTGACGATGGTCGCCAGGTCCCTGTCGCTGTAGAACTCCAGGCGCTGGACGATACCGAAGCGATCACGCAGCGGGTTGGTCAGCATGCCGGCACGCGTGGTGGCGCCGACCAGGGTGAACGGCGGCAGGTCGAGCTTGATCGAGCGCGCGGCCGGGCCCTCGCCGATCATGATGTCCAGCTGGAAGTCTTCCATCGCCGGATAGAGCACTTCCTCGACCACCGGTGACAAGCGGTGGATCTCGTCGATGAACAGCACGTCGTGCGGCTCGAGATTGGTCAGCATCGCCGCCAGGTCGCCGGGCCGCTCGAGAATCGGGCCGGAGGTGCTCTTCACCGACACGCCCATCTCGTGGGCGATGATGTTGGCCAACGTGGTCTTGCCCAAGCCCGGCGGACCAAAGATCAGGGTGTGGTCGAGTGACTCGCTGCGCCCGCGCGCGGCCTGGATGAACAGCGACATCTGCTCGCGCACCACCGGCTGGCCGATGTATTCGTCCAGACTCAGCGGGCGGATCGCACGATCCTGGACCTCTTCGCGGTCGCGTCCGGAGGCGGCGATCAGGCGGTCGGTCTCGATCACTTGGTAATCATCCCTTTGAGGCTGCGACGGATCAGCTCCTCACTGCTGAGGTTGGCCTTGCCCTCGATGGCGGCAATCGCCTTGCTGGCCTCTTGCGGCTTGTAGCCCAGCGACACCAGGGCGCTGACCGCGTCGGCCTCGGCATTGGAGGCACTGGCCACCGGCACCGGGCCATCGGACACCAGGGTGAACATGGCGGGCGAGGTTTCCCAGGCCTTGAAGCGATCCTTGAGCTCGACCAGCAGGCGCTCGGCGGTCTTCTTGCCAACACCGGGCACGCGCACCAACGCCGAGGCATCCTGGGCCTGGACGCAGCGCACCAGTTCGTCGGCCTCGAGCCCCGACATCAGCGCCAGCGCCAGTTTCGGGCCAACGCCGTTGAGGCGGATCAGCTCGCGGAACAGCTCGCGTTCGCGCTTTTCGAAGAAGCCGTACAACAGATGGGCGTCTTCACGCACCACCAGATGGGTGTGCAGGGTGACGGTCTCGCCCAGCTTGGGCAGACGGTACAGCGTGGTCATCGGCACTTCGAGCTCGTAGCCCAGGCCGTTGATGTCGACAATCAGGTGCGGCGGCTGTTTTTCCGCCAGGGTGCCACGCAAACGTCCAATCACGTTCCGATCCTTCCTCTGGGGTGCCGGTCGAAAACCGGTCCACCCTATCAGCAAATGCGCCGGGAAAGTGCTTCACCCGGACAAAATGTGTATCACCGCATGAAGCGGTTACAGACGCAAGCGTCCGCCACGACGCCGAGCCGTCGCCAACCCGTGGGGGATGAGGCTGGAGCGGGTATGGGCATGGCACAGGGCGATGGCCAGGGCGTCGGAGGCATCGATCTGCGGTTTCTGGGTCAGCTTGAGCAGGTGCATGACCATCATCATCACCTGCTCCTTGTTGGCGCCGCCGGTACCAGCCACGGCCTGCTTGACCTGGCTCGCGGTGTATTCGGCGATCTCCAGGCCGGCCTCGGCGGCGGCGACGATGGCTGCCCCCCGGGCCTGGCCAAGCTTGAGCGCCGAATCGGCGTTGCGCGCCATGAACACCCGCTCGATGCCCATGGTCACCGGCTCATGTTGGCGGATGATCTCGCTGACACCGCGAAAGACGATCTGCAGACGCTCGTGCAGCTCACCGCCGCCAGTGCGTATACAGCCCGACGCCACGTACTCGCAGCCACGGGCAGTCTGGCGGACCACGCCAAAACCGGTGATGCGCGAGCCGGGGTCGATACCAAGAATGAGAGTCATAGCGCCTACAAAGGTGTGCGAATTTGCCGGCCTTATCGCGGGACAAGCCCGCTCCCACAAAGGCTACACCGCAATCTGGCGCAGGCCTTGTGGAAGCGGGCTTGCCCCGCGCTACAGCCGATAGCCGAAACGATCAGCCCAGCGTTTCCATGATCTCATCGGAGATCTGTGCGTTGGAGTAGACGTTCTGCACGTCATCCAGGTCCTCGAGCATGTCGATCAGCTTGAGAACCTTCTCCGCACCGTCCTGGTCCAGCTCGGCGCTGGTGGTCGGCTGCATCACGATCTCGGCGTCGGACGCCTTGAAGCCGGCCTCTTCCAGGGCATTGCGCACGGCATAGAAGCTGTTGAACGAGGTAAACACGTCAAAGGAGCCGTCGTCGTTGACCACCACATCGTCGGCATCGGCCTCCATCGCGGCTTCCATCAGCGCATCCTCGTCCACGTTCAGCTCGGCGGCGAAGCTGATCTGCCCCTTGCGCTCGAACAGGTAGGCCACCGAACCGTCGGTACCGAGGTTGCCGCCGCACTTGGTGAAGGCATGCCGCACGGCCGCGGCAGTACGGTTACGGTTGTCGGTCATGGCTTCGACCATGATCGCCACGCCGCCCGGGCCGTAACCCTCGTAGCTGAGCTCTTCGACGTTGTCGCTTTCGTTGGTGCCGGCACCGCGGGCCACGGCGCGGTCGATGATGTCGCGGCTCATGTTGGCACCCAGGGCCTTGTCCAGCGCCAGGCGCAGGCGCGGGTTGGACGCCGGATCACCACCACCTTGCTTGGCAGCGACGGTCAGTTCGCGGATCCACTTGGTGAAGATCTTGCCTCTCTTGGCATCCTGGCGTTCTTTGCGGTGCTTGATGTTCGCCCACTTGGAATGACCGGCCATAACGACTCCAAATCCTTGAAACAGAAACAGGTTCCGCCCCGAAGGGCGGAACGCATGAATACGTGGGCGCAACACGTGCGCCCGTAGTCGAGGTTACTCGACCTTGGTCTGCTCGCGCAGACGGATGTGCAGCTCGCGCAGGGCCTTGGCGTCGACCATGCCCGGGGCCTGGGTCATGACGCACGCGGCGCTCTGGGTTTTCGGGAAGGCGATCACTTCACGGATCGACTGCGCGCCGGTCATCAGCATGACCAGGCGGTCCAGGCCGAAGGCCAGGCCACCGTGAGGCGGTGCGCCGAACTTCAGGGCGTCGAGCAGGAAGCCGAACTTCTCTTCCTGTTCCGCCGCCTCGATACCCAGCAGGCGGAATACCGCCTGTTGCATTTCCTTGCGGTGGATACGGATCGAACCGCCACCCAGCTCGGTGCCGTTGAGCACCATGTCGTAGGCACGCGACAGCGCGGTGGCCGGATTGGCCTCCAGCTCCTCGGGGGTGCACTTCGGCGCGGTGAACGGGTGGTGCAGCGCGGTGAAGCTGCCGTCTTCGTTCTCTTCGAACATCGGGAAATCGACGACCCACATCGGCGCCCACTGGCAGGTCAGCAGCTCGAAGTCATGACCCAGGCGGATACGCAGCGCGCCCAGGGCTTCGCTGACGATCTTGGCCTTGTCGGCGCCGAAGAACACGATGTCGCCATCGACCGCGCCAACGCGGTCGAGGATGGTGTTGAGGTTGGCCTCGGGGATGTTCTTGACGATCGGCGACTGCAGACCCTCGACACCCTTGGCGCGCTCGTTGACCTTGATGTAGGCCAGGCCCTTGGCACCGTAGATGCCGACGAACTTGGTGTACTCGTCGATCTTGCTGCGCGGCATGCTGGCGCCGCCCGGCAGACGCAGGGCTGTGACGCGGCACTTCGGATCGTTGGCGGGGCCGGCGAAGACCTTGAAGTCGACATCCTTGAGCTGGTCGGCAACGTCGATCAGTTCCAGCGGGATACGCAGGTCTGGCTTGTCGGAGCCATAGCGGCGCATGGCCTCTTCGTAGGTCATGTGCGGGAAGTCACCGAACTCCAGGTCCAGGACTTCCTTGAACAGCTTGCGGATCATGCTCTCGGTGAGGCCCATGATCTCGGACTCGTCGAGGAAACTGGTCTCGATGTCGATCTGGGTGAATTCCGGCTGGCGGTCGGCACGCAGGTCTTCGTCGCGGAAGCACTTGGCGATTTGGTAGTAGCGATCGAAGCCAGCGACCATCAGCAACTGCTTGAACAGCTGTGGCGACTGCGGCAAGGCAAAGAAGCTGCCAGCGTGGGTACGGCTCGGTACCAGGTAGTCACGGGCGCCTTCCGGCGTGGCACGGGTGAGGATCGGCGTCTCGACGTCGAGGAAACCGTTCTCGTCGAGGAAGCGACGGATGCTGCTGGTGATGCGCGAACGCAGGCGCAGCTTGTCGGCCATCTCCGGGCGACGCAGGTCGATGAAGCGGTAGCGCAGGCGGGTTTCCTCGCCCACGTCGGAGTATTCGTTCAGCGGGAACGGCGGCGTTTCGGCCTCGTTGAGCACGGTCAGCTGGTAACCGAGGATCTCGATGGCGCCGGAGGCCATGTTGGCGTTCACTGCGCCATCCGGGCGCTTGCGTACCTTGCCGGTGATCTGCACGACGTATTCGCTGCGCACGCGGTCGGCGGCGGCGAAGGTTTCGGCGCGATCCGGATCGAACACGACCTGGGCCATGCCTTCGCGGTCACGGATATCGAGGAAAATCACCCCGCCGTGGTCGCGGCGACGATGGACCCAGCCGCAAAGGGTGACTTCCTGGCCGTCCAGGGACTCGTTCAGTTGGCCGCAATAATGGCTGCGCATCATGGTCGTGGTTTCGCTTCTCGTGATTCGTATGTTCGGTGGAGGTCTTGGCCGCCCAAGGGGCTAATACTGCAAGACCTGGTCGGTGCAATTCAACTCAGTCGGCCTTGTCGCCGCCTGCCAGATTCTTTTTCGCCCCGGTCTTGAAGTCGGTCTCGTACCAGCCGTTGCCGCTCAGGCGGAAGCCGGGGACCGACAGCTGCTTCTTCAATGCCGGCGCCTGGCATGCCGGGCAATCGGTCAGCGGCGCGGCACTGATCTTCTGCAACACCTCCATGCGGTGTTCGCAGGATGCACATTGATAGTCGTAAAGGGGCATGGCGTCTCTCGTCAACCACATCGCACGCTGCCCAAGGCAGCAAAAAGCGGGATTATATATGGTTAAGGAGTGCTGTGCAGCCCGGCGATCAGTGTACGTCCCGCGCTTCCTGCAACCAGGTGACGCAGATCACCCGGACCAGCCCGCTGAAATTCCTCACCCCGCCATGGCGCAGGTGCACCTCGCGGTCCACATAGGACAGCACCGCGCTCACCGAGCAGCGGTTGGCCTGGGCGATGCGCTCCAGGATGCGCCAATAGACTACCTCCAGACGCAGGCAGGTGGCGAAACCGTTGAGCCGTACCGAGCGTGATACAGGCCCCGCCTGAGCCATGTCGAAGTCCCGCCTGAACGGATCGATCCGCGGGCTGCCCGCGCCCTGCCTGTGCCTCGCATTGCCGTCGATACCACGCATCGGATTGTCCACCGCACCGCTCCATCATCTCGAAACCACACCCCGCCCGCCCTGCGAACGGATCCATGTGTTTCATGAAGCGCCACCCGGTCATGCCGATAGCAGCGGCAAAGCCTTCCCCGCAAACGTGCAGGCCCGACACCGGGGAAGGCATCGGGCCTGGCTTGGCTGGATCAAACGACGGTCAAGCGGCAATCAGTTCCCGTCGAGCAAGACACGCAGCATCCATGCTGTTTTTTCGTGCACCTGCATGCGTTGGGTCAGCAAGTCGGCAGTCGGCTCGTCGCTGACCTTGTCCACCACCGGGAAGATGCTGCGAGCGGTGCGCACAACGGCCTCCTGCCCCTGAACCAGCTGGCGAATCATCTCTTCGGCAGGCGGCACGCCCTCCTCTTCCTTGATCGAGGAGTGGCGGGCATAAAAGGCATAGGAACCCGGCGCCGGGAAGCCCAGGGCACGGATGCGCTCGGCAATCGAGTCGACCGCCAGGGCCAGTTCGTTGTATTGCTCCTCGAACATCAGGTGCAGGGTGCGGAACGACGGACCGGTGACGTTCCAATGGAAGTTATGGGTTTTCAGATACAGCACATAGGTATCCGACAACAGGCGGGACAACCCATCGACGATGGACTTGCGATCTTCTTCACTGATACCGATATCGATTGCCATGAAGCTCCCCTTTCCATAAGGCTTGATCATCAAGCGGGCAGCAACCACTCTAACAAGAGTTGCCCGCCGGCGCATGCGGCACAAGGCTGCATGGACAGCCGTCGGCGCCAATCGGTTTGAGAAGCCCCCGTCTTTGCTGTTAAATAGGCAGTGTGCCACCCGTGCGGATTGTCAGTGCCGGGTGCATAGGCTGGCCCGTCACGTTTTCGCGCCTACAGTTCACGCGCACCGTGCGACCAGCTCATCCTGTGATCGGCCTTATCAACGTGAGCCAAACCCAATGTTCAAGATCGTCCATCTGGTGACGGGCGTGGCGGCTTTGCTGCTATCGCTCATACCCACCTTGAAAACTGACGCAACACCCTTCCTGCAGCAACCCGAGGCTGTCTACCTGGCGCTGCTCGGCCTGCTCAACCTGGTGATTGCCCCCGTACTGCCGCAGTACTACAAAGGCATGCGCCAACAGCTGCAACACGCCACCAGTATCCTGCTGGTCGTGGCCGTGGTCCTGCAGACCCTCACCCTGCTGGCCCGCCCGGAGCTTGGCAACCTGCCAGCACTGGCCTGCGCCTTCCTCGCCAGCGTGCTGCACCTGGTGGCCGGCTTCGTTCGCGGCACGCGAAAGGCCCGCGCCAGCCAGGGCAACCCCACGGAGGCCGGCCAGCGCGATACCGGTACCGTGAAGTGGTTCAACACCTCCAAGGGCTTCGGATTCATCTCCCGCGACTCCGGTGAGGATATCTTCGTGCACTTTCGCGCCATCCGCGGCGAAGGCCACCGGGTGCTGGTCGAAGGCCAGCGCGTGGAGTTCTCGGTGATGCACCGCGACAAAGGCCTGCAGGCCGAAGACGTGGTCGCCGTCGCGCGCCGCTGAACCTGTACCGCCGCCGTGCTCAATAGTGAGGCGGCGGCGCTTCCTCTTCCCCGCCGCCCTGCTGGCCGACCACCTCTTCGTAGCGTTTGATCAGCTCCGCCATCTGCAATTGCAGGCGTTCGATCACTCGGCTCTGCTCGACAACCACATCATTGAGCGCCTGCAAGCTGTCATCCTGAAACGCCTGGCGGGTCTCCA
This sequence comes from Pseudomonas sp. WC1, assembly GCF_050586565.1. NCBI lineage: Bacteria > Pseudomonadati > Pseudomonadota > Gammaproteobacteria > Pseudomonadales > Pseudomonadaceae > Pseudomonas > Pseudomonas sp. WC1. The sequence goes on along the minus strand of NZ_JBOBDQ010000009.1, from coordinate 77,598 downwards.
GCTCGATAATGCGCATTTCCAGTTCCTGCGACATCCTCAAGCCTCCTTGAAGCTCTCACCCAGCAGCGCACGCACTTGCTGGCGAATACCATCGAGCTGCTCCTGGGTGTAGCCGATGGCCGCCACCTTGCCCCAGACCGGGGCGGGCCAGGCGGCATCACCACGCTGACGCACGATCACATGCATGTGCAGCTGGCTGACCACATTGCCCAAGGCCGCGACGTTCATCTTGTCGGCGGCAAAGGCATCCTTCAACGCCTCGGCCAGGGCGCTCGTCTCGACCCACAACTGCTGCTGGTCCGCTTCCTCGAGCTCGAACACTTCAGTGATATCGGCGCGACGCGGCACCAGGATGAACCACGGGTAATTGGCATCCTTGCTCAGCAGCAGGCGGCACAGCGGCAGGTCGCCCAATACCAGGGAATCCTCCTGCAGACGCGAATCGAGGGTGAACACGGCAAACCTCCTTTCTAGCAATACAGCCCTTCCAACCGGCCGGGCACAGGGGCGCAAGGATACTCTGCTTCGGCATTTGCCACACCCGGCGACGTCGATTCGAGCCATTTGTAGCACGCGAATGACAACATCGACGCCCCGCTTCGGTAACACAGCGCTACTTTTCGCACCAAAATGATGCCGCTCGTCAGACCTCCACCACACATCCGTCACATAAAACAGCCAGGATAAACAATCGTCGGTAACACCTTGACTTGGAAGGCAGCTTCACACGCATACGCCAGAGATCACCGTGAACCGCCGCCAAACCGGTCGCAGCCCGTGTTTTCGGAGGTTTTCCAGCTACAGGCAGGGCCTTTGTGAAAATTTCATCAAAGGTTCGTGATTTTGAGCATGCTTGTTGCATTCGTTACTCGCCAAGTCGGCACGCTCCCTGCACTGCAGGGTGAATGCGACAAATAACAACAGCGGCATCGGATAACCAGGGAGTTTCACAAGCCGTACTTTGTATTTATACAAAAATGACGGTTTCGAGACAGCGCTGGCGTTGTACGCCTTTATATGACAGGCGTGATTTGCGACATGGAGACAACTGACAGCGACATGGCCATAAAGTTACCGAAAGGTTGTTTCTGCCCATATCGCCAAGAATAGTCCGCGTGATATACATTTTCGCCGACATAACAAGAAAGAGCCGGCCCTATAACTAAAACACTTGGGTGCGGCGGTACTCTTCCTAAAAACCAAAGGAGCAAATCACGATGCGCGTGATGAAGTGGAGCATGATCGCCCTGGCCGTAGCGGCAGGGACTTCGCAGATGGCTGTCGCCTCTTCGCAGGATGAATCCAAGGGCTTCGTCGAAGACAGCAAGCTCAGCGTCAAGACCCGGATGCTGTATTTCAGCCGTGACTTCCGTAATGCCCCCGCCGGCGACCAGAGCCGCGTAGAAGAAACAGGCCTGGGCTTCCACGGCACCTTCGAATCCGGCTTTACCCAAGGCACCGTCGGCGTCGGCGTCGACGCCATCGGCCTGTTGGGCGTCAAGGTCGACAGCGGCAAGGGCCGTGCCGGCACCGGCCTGTTCCCCACCGGCTCTGACGGCCGTTCGCAAGACGATTACTCCAAGGGCTACGGCGCGGTCAAATTCCGTATTTCCGACACTGTCCTGAAATACGGCGGCCAGTACACCGCCATGCCGGTCTTTGCCACCGACGACAGCCGCCTGCTGCCTGAAGTTGCCGAAGGTTTCCTGCTGACCAGCAAGGAAATCAAGGGCCTGGAGCTGAACGCCGGTCACTTCACCCGTCTCGATGCTCAGGCGGCAAGCTACAAGGACAGCATCGGCGGCCTCAACGATGCGCGCGAGAAGCGCCCGGGCCTGACCGAAGCAAACGTCTTCGGTGGCACCTACGCGATTACCGACAGCCTGAGTACCACCCTCTACTATTCGCGCGTCGAGGATCACTTCCGCAAGTGGTACGGCAACGTCAACTGGGCATTGCCGATCAGCGACAAGCAAGGCCTGGTGTTCGACTTCAACATCTATGACACCAAGTCCATTGGTGAAAACCGCACCGGCGCCTTCGTAACGAAATCGGATGGCACCAACGAGCTCGACAACATCGCCGCCAGCCTCTCGGCCGCCTACAACATCGGCGCCCACACCTTCACCCTGGCCTACCAGAAAGTCAGCGGCGACGGTGACTACGCCTATGGCGTCGACGGTGGCGGCACCGTGTTCCTGGCCAACTCCATCGCCCGTTCCGACTTCAACGCCGAAGACGAGAAATCCTGGCAGGCCCGTTACGACCTGAACTTCGCCGAGTATGGCATCCCAGGTTTGACCTTCATGACCCGTTACGCTCGTGGTACCGGTGCTACCACCCGCACCACCGACAACGGCAAGGAATGGGAACGCGACATCGACGTCAAGTACGTCCTGCAAAGCGGTCCGGCCAAGGACCTGAGCCTGCGCGTGCGTCAAGCTACCTACCGCTCCGCGGACGGCGTGTACTACGGCTCCAACTCCATCGACGAACTGCGCCTGATTGTCGAGTACCCGCTGAGCATCCTGTAAACCCAGGTTTGCGACGCCCAAAGATGAAGAAGCCCGGCGATCGCCGGGCTTTTTCTTGGCTGACAGAACCGCGCCAGTGCTGCATTCTGTACGCTTTCGTTTCGCCCCCGTACAATGCGGGGTCATTTCACATTCAGGCAATCGACACGGCTCACCATGCGCACCAGTCAATATTTGCTCGCCACCCAGAAAGAAACCCCGGCCGATGCAGTGGTCATCAGCCACCAGCTCATGCTGCGTGCCGGCATGATCCGCAAGCTGGCCTCCGGCCTGTACACCTGGCTGCCGATGGGCCTGCGGGTGATGCGCAAGGTCGAAGCCGTGGTGCGCGAGGAAATGACCGCCGCCGGCGCCCTCGAGGTGCTGATGCCGAGCATCCAGCCGGCTGAACTGTGGCAGGAATCCGGCCGCTGGGAGCAGTACGGCCCCGAGCTGCTGCGCCTGAAAGACCGCCACCAGCGCGAATTCTGCGTCGGCCCGACCCACGAAGAGGTCATCACCGACCTGGCGCGCAACGAGCTGTCCAGCTACAAGCAGCTGCCGCTGAACATGTTCCAGATCCAGACCAAGTTCCGCGACGAGATCCGCCCGCGCTTCGGCCTGATGCGCGGCCGCGAGTTCATCATGAAGGACGCCTACTCCTTCCATGCCGACCAGGCTTCCCTGCAGGAAACCTACGACCGCATGCACCTGGCGTACTCCAACATCTTCACCCGCCTGGGCCTGGACTTCCGTCCAGTGCAGGCCGACACCGGCTCGATCGGTGGTAGCTATTCCCACGAATTCCACGTGCTCGCCTCCTCCGGCGAAGACGACGTGATCTTCAGCGACAGCTCCGATTACGCCGCCAACATCGAGAAGGCCGAGGCCATTCCGCGCGAAACCGTGCGTCCGGCGCCGACCGAAGAGCTGCGCCTGGTCGATACCCCGGACGCCAAGACCATCGCGCAACTGGTGGAAAACTTCGGCCTGGCGATCGAGAAGACCGTCAAGACCCTGATCGTGCATGGCGCCGAGGAAGGCAAGCTGGTCGCGCTGATCGTACGTGGCGACCACGAGCTCAACGAAATCAAGGCCACCAAGCTGGAGCAGGTCGCCGACCCGCTGGTGATGGCCACCGACGCCGAACTGCGTGCCGCCATCGGTGCCGGCGCAGGCTCCCTCGGCCCGCTGAATCTGCCGCTGGAGTGCATCATCGACCGCTCGGTCGCCCTGATGAGCGACTTCGGCATCGGTGCCAACATCGACGACAAGCACTACTTCGGCGTGAACTGGGAACGCGACCTGCCGGTTCCGCAGGTCGCCGACCTGCGCAACGTGGTCGAGGGCGACCCGAGCCCGGACGGCCAGGGTACCCTGGTCATCAAGCGCGGCATCGAAGTCGGCCACATCTTCCAGCTCGGCACCAAGTACAGCGAAGCGCTCAAGTGCCAGGTGCTGGGTGAGAACGGCAAGCCTGTAGTCCTGTCGATGGGCTGCTACGGTATCGGCGTGTCCCGTGTGGTCGCCGCCGCCATCGAGCAGAACCACGACGACAAGGGCATCATCTGGAACGACGCCCTGGCCCCGTTCCAGATCGCCCTGGTGCCGCTGCGCTACGAAACCGACGTGGTCCGTGAAGCTACCGACAAGCTGTACGCCGAACTGACCGCCGCCGGTTTCGAAGTCCTGCTGGACGACCGCGACAAGAAGACCAGCCCCGGCATCAAGTTCGCCGACATGGAGCTGATCGGCATCCCCCACCGCATCGTCGTCAGCGACCGCGGCCTGGCCGATGGCAACCTGGAATACAAGCACCGCACCGAGTCGGAGGCCCAGGCACTGCCGCTCAATGAAGTGCTGACCTTCCTGCAGGCCCGCATCCGCCGCTGATAACCCGTTACGCGAGTGATCATGTCCAAGCGAAGTACCTACACCCTGGGGGGCGCCGCACTGTGCGGCGCCCTGTTCCTCGGCGGCTGCGCCAACCAGATGTCCCAGCGCAGCGACCATGAGGAGCGCGTCGAGCGCAAACTGCTCGAGCACAGTCTGCAGATCGATGTCGGCGAGCCGAAGGTGATGGAGCTTCCGCAGCGACGCGTGCGCATTCATGAGCTCAAGCGTTTCGAGGTCACCGAGTTCGAAGTGACCCGCCGCTACGACCGCTACACCCCCTACCAACCCTGGCGGGAGGTCTACGAGATCCCGCTGGGCGCGGTGGCCGTGGTGGCAGGCATCGGCGCCAATGTGGCCAATGTGTTCGCCTTGGGCAACCTGCCGGACAGCATCACCCACGACTGGCTGAGCTATGGCGTGGCGGGCGTCAACCCGTTCATGAACGTACCGTCCAACGGCCGTGCCCAGCAGAACCTGGCGGGCATCGACGAGGTCGAGAAGGGCAAGCGCGAAGAGTCCATCAGCCTGCCCTGGAACGAGCGCCTGGTCGAGGTCAAGGCCGGCAAGATGACCCACGAGCTGACTACCGACAAGCATGGCGTACTGCGCCTGAACTTGCTCGACAGCCCGTTCTCCGAGCAGAACCTCAACCATATCGGCACCCTGCACCTGCAGGTGGTGGATGAGGAAAACCAGGTACGAGGCGATGCCAGCCTGCTGGTCAGCGGCAATTTGCGCGGCAAGTTGCTCGAGGCCCACGAGCTGATTTTCGATGACCTCGAGGACGACGATGTCGGCCAGTGGGTACATCGGGTCAAGCGCCTGTCGGAGCTGGGCCTGGAAGAAGAAGCCAGCGAACTGGAACAGAGCCTGATCGAACTCACGCGCAACGATCCGGAGCTGCAGCAGGAATTTCTGCAGGCACTGACCAAGGCCACCGGGAGACTGGTTGCCGATCCGGGCGTGCAGTAAAACCAAAAGGAGGGGCCATCTGTGGCCCCTTCTTCTTTATATGTCCCGAAACAACTCCAACTGCTCATGCGCCCCGCGCAGATCCCGCAGCCTCACCCCCACCCCCAGCAACCGCACCGGCTTGCCACCCCGGGCAAACGCCTGGCTGAGCAACTGCCGGTAACTCTCCAGGTCCCGCCCCGCCCCCGCCTGCTCCAGCGTGGTCTGGCTGAAGTCATGGAACTTGACCTTGACGAAAGGCTTGTCGGGCCGATAGCTGCTATCCATGCGCGCAATCCGCTCATTCAGACTGGCGAGCAGGTCAGGCAGCTTCTCCAGGCAACTGCTCAGGTCGGGCAAATCATGATCGTAGGTGTTCTCGACGCTGACCGACTGCCGCCGACTGTCGTTGTGCACCGCACGCTCGTCGATCCCCCGCGCCAGCCCCCACAAGCGCTCGCCGAAGCTGCCGAACTCGCGAACCAATGCCAACCGCGGCCAATCACGCAGCGACAGGCATGTGTCGATTCCCAACCGCGAGAGCTTATCCGCAGTCACCTTGCCAACCCCATGCAAGCGCGCCACCGGTAGCTGCGCAACGAATTCCTCCACCTGATCCGGGGTAATGACGAACAAACCATTGGGCTTGCGCCAATCGCTGGCGATCTTGGCCAGGAACTTGTTCGGCGCCACACCTGCGGACACCGTGATATGCAGTTGCTGGGCGACCCGTCGGCGAATGTCCTCGGCAATCCGCGTGGCGCTGCCGGCAAACCATTGGCTGTCACTGACATCCAGGTAAGCCTCGTCCAGCGACAGCGGTTCGATCAGCTCGGTGTAGTCGCGAAAGATCGCGTGAATCTCCCGGGACGCCTCACGGTAAGCCTCGAAACGCGGCTTGACGATTTCCAGGTCGGGGCACAGCTTCATCGCATGCCCCGATGCCATAGCCGACCGCACGCCGTAGGCACGCGCCTCGTAGTTACAGGTAGCGATCACGCCACGCTGACCTGGCTGCCCACCCACGGCCATGGGGCGACCGACCAGGCGTGGGTCATCGCGCATCTCGATGGCGGCGTAGAAGCAGTCACAATCAATGTGGATGATCTTGCGCAAGGACATGGATGACAGCCACTACTGTAAATTCATACAGATATTACCGTATGGCCAACGGACGAGACAGCCTGGAGCGGACAATCGGCCTGCAAGCCCCGTCGCCACTGAGCTGCGGCGCGATCTGGCACGCTAAGGGTTTGAACGAAAAAGGATTTTCTTGAGGAAATGCTTGACAGCCAAAGGAAAATCCGTAGAATTCGATCTCACAGGCGCGGGATGGAGCAGCCTGGTAGCTCGTCGGGCTCATAACCCGAAGGTCGTCGGTTCAAATCCGGCTCCCGCAACCAGATTCAAGAAAAGGCCACTGTTTACGCAGTGGCCTTTTTTATTGCCTCTAAATTTCCAACGAAAGAAAAACCTACGAAAAATCAAGCAGTAACGTTTGACAGCGGTTGGGAAATCCGTACAATTCGATTCCACAGGCGCGGGATGGAGCAGCCTGGTAGCTCGTCGGGCTCATAACCCGAAGGTCGTCGGTTCAAATCCGGCTCCCGCAACCAGATTCAAGAAAAGGCCACTGTTCACGCAGTGGCCTTTTTTATTGGCCGCTGTTTTTCCAATCGCAACCAATGGCATATCAAGCCTTGACAAGCCATGGCAAATGCGTAGAATGCGCCCCTCTGACGCGGGATGGAGCAGCCTGGTAGCTCGTCGGGCTCATAACCCGAAGGTCGTCGGTTCAAATCCGGCTCCCGCAACCATATTCGTCAGAACAAACCCCGCCTGTCGCAAGACAGTGCGGGGTTTGTTGCATTCAGCCCTACCCTTTCGACTCCTCCTCGCCAAGCCCTGGTTCCAGCCCTTGCAGACGGCTGAATGAACTATCTTTAACTATCCTGAAACAGATTAAGCCGCCGGCGCGGAGTAATATTCGGATACGTTTTTCCAAAGGGACTTTCACTTGGCCGCACCTTGCCTTTACCTCGCGCGCTGCGCACGAGGCACTCCATGACCGCCCCCACTCCTGAGCCCCAGGCACCGTTGACCACGGCCTTGCCGGCGGCGGCGCAGCGCCTGCCCTGGCTGGAACGCCTGAGCAAGTACCGTCAGCCGCTGGGATTGGCGTTGACATTGCTGCTGTTCGCCATGGGCCTGATTGCCTGCCGCCATCTGTTGAGCGAACTGGATATCTACGCCCTGCATGATGCGATGCTCAGCGTGCCGACCCAGTCGCTGCTCGGCGCGCTGCTGGCCACGTTGGCCGGCTTCGTGATCCTGCTGGGTTACGAATGGTCGGCCAGCCGCTACGCCGCCGTGCAACTGCCACCCCGTACGTTGGTGCTCGGGGGCTTCAGTGCCTTCGCCATTGGCAACGCAATAGGCTTGTCGATGCTGTCGGGCGGCTCGGTGCGTTATCGCCTCTATGCCCGGCAAGGCCTGGGCGCCGCGGAAGTCGCGCGCATGACAGTGTTCGCCAGCCTCTCGCTGGGCTGCGCGCTGCCGCCGCTGGCTGCACTGGCCACCCTGAGCGATCTGCCGGCAGCGGCAACGGCGCTGCGTTTGCCTGCACCGCTGCTGGGCGGCATCGCCATCGCCGTGCTGGGCGCGGCGGTAGCCCTGGTCGTGGGCCTGTACCGCCGTCGCCTGCCTGAACAGCCGTTGGCCGACAACCTGCTGGTGCAGTTCGGGCGCCGCACCCTGCGCCTGCCAGGCGCGCGCCTGACTGCGTTGCAACTGCTGATCACCGCCCTGGATGTCGCCGCTGCTGCCACGGTGCTCTATTTGCTGCTGCCCGAAGCCCCACCCTTTGGCGCGTTCGTGCTGGTCTACCTGCTCGCCCTCGCCGCCGGGGTGCTAAGCCATGTGCCGGGTGGCGTCGGGGTGTTCGAGGCGATCCTGCTGGCCGCCTTCGCCAACCAGCTGGGCGCGGCGCCACTGGCGGCCGCCCTGCTGCTGTACCGGCTGATCTACGTGGTGCTGCCGTTGCTGGTGGCCTGCGTGCTGCTGCTGGCCAATGAAGCCCGCCGGCTGATGGTCACCCAGCAGGCGATCCGCGCAGCCTCGGGCCTGGCCGCGCCGGTGCTGGCGATCCTGGTGTTCCTTTCCGGGGTGGTGCTGCTGTTCTCCGGCGCCACCCCGGAGATCGATAGCCGTCTGGAGCACATGGGCTTCCTGATCCCACACCGCCTGATCGATGCCTCGCACTTCGGCGCCAGTCTGATCGGCGTGCTCTGCCTGCTGCTCGCCCAGGGCCTGCGACGGCGCCTGTCGGCCGCCTGGCTGCTGACCACCGTGCTGCTGCTGGTGGGCGCGGTACTGTCGTTGCTCAAGGGCTTCGACTGGGAAGAAGCCAGCCTGATGTGCTTTACCGCCGCCCTGCTCGCCCTGTTCCGCCGCTCGTTCTACCGCCCCAGCCGCCTGCTGGAGCTGCCGTTCTCGCCGGTGTACCTGGTGGCCAGCGCCTGCGTGGTCGGCGCCTCGGTATGGCTGCTGCTGTTCGCCTACCAGGACGTGCCTTACACCCATAAGTTGTGGTGGCAGTTCACCCTTGATGCCGATGCGCCTCGGGGTTTGCGCGCCGCGCTGGGCAGCGCCGTGCTGCTGGTGATCGTCGCCCTGACCTGGCTGCTGCGCACCGCCCGGCCAGTGATCCATCTGCCCAGCGAAGACGAACTGCAGCGCGCCAACCGCATCCTGCTCGCCTCCGACCAGCCCGATGGCGGGCTGGCCCTGACCGGTGACAAGGCGCTGCTGTTCCACCCCAACGACAACGCCTTCCTGATGTATGCCCGTCGCGGCCGCAGCCTGGTAGCCCTGTACGACCCGATTGGCCCGGCGCAGGAACGCGCCGAAATGATCTGGCAGTTCCGCGACCTGTGCGACTTGCACCATGCCCGCCCGGTGTTCTACCAGGTGCGGGCGGAGAACCTGCCGTTCTACATGGACATCGGCCTGACCGCGATCAAGCTCGGCGAGGAAGCGCGGGTCGACCTGCGCCGCTTCGATATCGACGCCAAGGGCAAGGAGATGAAGGACCTGCGCTACACCTGGAACCGCGGCGGCCGCGACGGCCTGGCCCTGGAGATCCATGAGCCTGGCCACGCCCCGCTGGAGGCACTCAAGGAGATCTCCGACGCCTGGCTCAGCGGCAAGAACGTGCGCGAAAAAGGCTTCTCCCTCGGCCGCTTCAGCCCCGAGTACCTGCAGCATTTCCGCATCGCGCTGATCCGCTTCCAGGGCCGCCCGGTGGCCTTCGCCAACCTGCTGGAGACCCACAGCAACGAGCTGGCCAGCCTTGACCTGATGCGCGCGCATCCAGAAGCACCGAAGCTGACCATGGAGTTCATGATGGTCGGTCTGATCCTGCACTACAAAAGCCACGACTACGGCCGCTTCAGCCTGGGCATGGTCCCCCTTTCCGGCTTGCAGCCGCGGCGTGGCGCCCCCTTGACCCAGCGCCTGGGCTCGATGGTGTTCCAGCGCGGTGAACAGCTCTACAACTTCCAGGGCCTGCGGCGCTTCAAGGACAAGTTCCAGCCGGACTGGGAACCCCGCTACATGGCCGTGCCGGCCGGGCTCGACCCGCTGGTTGCACTGGCTGACACCGCCGCCCTGATCGCTGGCGGCCTGACTGGATTGGTGAAACGTTGATGATCCGACGCTATTGGCTGTACGTACTGATTCCCCTGTTGCTCGCCGTACTGGCCGGCGGTGCGGCCTTCTGGCTGTGGACCCGCCCGGCCCCCGAGGCACGCCTGGAGCACCTCACGCTCGACGACGGCAGCGCCCTGACCCGCGCCACGCCCGGCGTGCATGCCAAGGCCCGAGTGGCCATCGGCGTGCCACAGGACCAAGCCCTGACCGACAAGCAACTGCTCGACCTGAGCCAGGCCGGCGAGGCGCAACTGGTGCAGGTGATCCTGCCACCGGCCGACTGCGCCAAGCAGCAGGTCGCGATGGACCAGGCCCTGACTCGACTGGCCGAAAAACCGACCCTGGTTGCCGGTATCGGCCCGGGCGCTGCCCAGGCCTGGCGCTGGCTGGCCGCACAAAGCGACGACAGGGCGCGAGCCATCTCGGTGGATTTCACCGTCGAGCAGCCCGGCTGCCAGGCCGCCCTGCCCAAGTCCGCCGCCCACGGCCACTGGAACGTGGCCTGGAACGACAACCCGGATGACGCCAGTGCCGCCTTCGTGCGCGACCAGGCCAACGCCGAAACCAGCATCGCCGACTACGACATTCACCTGCCCCAGGTACTCAAGGCGCAATTGACCCAGGCCCTGGTCGGCCACGATGGCAACGCCCTGGCCATCCCGGTGGTGGAAGTCCCGGCCGGGCAGACCACCGACACCGTCACCCTGTTCCTTTCCGGCGACGGCGGCTGGCGCGACCTGGACCGCGATGTGGCCGGCGAGATGGCCAAGCTTGGCTACCCGGTGGTCGGCATCGACACCCTGCGCTACTACTGGCAGCACAAGACCCCGGAGCAGAGCGCCGCCGACCTCTCCGAGCTGATGCAGCACTATCGCCAGAAATGGGGCACCAAGCGCTTCGTGCTGACCGGCTACTCGTTCGGCGCCGACGTGCTGCCGGCTATCTATAACCGCCTGTCCGCAGACGACCAGAAGCGCATCGATGCGGTGATCCTGCTGGCGTTCGCCCGCAGCGGCAGTTTCGAAATCGAGGTGGAGGGCTGGCTCGGCAAGGAAGGCCAGGAAGCCCCGACCGGGCCGGAGATGGCCAGGTTGCCGGCGGCGAAGGTGGTGTGCATCTATGGTGTGGAAGAGACCGACGAAAGCGGCTGCACCGACAAGACCGCCGTGGGTGAGCGCATGAAACTGCCCGGCGGCCACCACTTCGACGAAAACTACCCGGCGCTGGCCAAGCGCCTGATCGGTGAGATCGAGACCCGCCAGGGAAAGGCCAACGTCGCTGAGAAATGATAGGGAAAGGGGTCGCTTTGCGGCCCATCGCGGGGCAAGCCCGCTCCCACAAGGCTTGTGTGATCCTTGTGGGAGCGGGCTTGCCCCGCGATGTTTGTGCCCTCAGATCTCGACCTGCGTCCCCAACTCGATCACCCGATTGAGCGGCAGGTTGAAGAACCGCAGGTTGCCGTTGGCATTCTTCAGCAGGAACGCGAACAGGTTCCCGCGCCAGCGCGACATCCCCTCCAGGCGGGAGGCGATCACAGTCTCCCGACTCAGGAAGTAGGTGGTGCGCATCGGGCTGAAGTCCAGTTCGTCCAAGTGGCAAAGCTTCAGCGCCGCCGGTACGTCCGGCTCGTCCATGAAGCCGAAGTGCAGCAGCACCCGGAAGAACCCGTCACCATAGGCTTCCACCTCGAAGCGCTCATGCTCCGGCACCCGCGGCCGGTCCTCGCTGACCACCGTCAGCAGCACCACCTGGCTGTGCAGCACCTGGTTATGCAGCATGTTGTGCAGCAGCGCGTGCGGTACGGCATCGGAGCGCGCGGTCAGGAACACCGCGGTGCCCTCGACCCGATGCGGCGGCTGCACGCGGATGCTGCTGATAAACAGCGGCAGCGGCAACGCGCCTTCATCGATGCGATCGACCAGGATCTGCTTGCCACGCTTCCAGGTACTCATCAACACGAACAGCACGATACCCGCCAGCACCGGGAAAGCACCGCCCTGCACGATCTTCGGCACGTTGGCGGCGAAGAACAGCCCGTCTACGAACAGGAAGCCCAGCAGCAGCGGCACAGCCAATACCGGCGGCCACTTCCACAACAGCAGCATGACCGCCGAGACCAGGATGGTGGTCATCAGCATGGTGCCGGTCACTGCCACGCCGTAGGCCGCCGCCAGGGCGCCGGAGGATTCGAAGCCGATCACCAGCAGCACCACGCCGACCATCAACGCCCAGTTCACTGCGCCGATATAGATCTGCCCCTGCTCGTCGCTGGAGGTGTGCTGGATCTGCATGCGCGGCACATAGCCCAGCTGGATGGCCTGGCGAGTCAGCGAGAAGGCCCCCGAGATCACCGCCTGGGAGGCGATCACCGTGGCCATCGTGGCCAGCCCCACCAGCGGCAGCAAAGCCCAGGACGGCGCCAAGAGGTAGAACGGGTTGCGCGCCGCCTCGGGATTCTGCAGCAGCATGGCGCCCTGGCCGAAGTAGTTGAGCACAAGCGCCGGCAGCACCAGGGCGAACCAGGCACGGGCAATGGGTTTGCGGCCGAAATGGCCCATATCGGCGTACAGGGCCTCGGCACCGGTCAGCGCCAGCACCACGGCACCAAGAATGGCCACGCCCATGCCGGGGTGGACGATGAAGAAGTTCAAGGCCCAGCCCGGGTTGAACGCCTTCAGCACCTCTGGGCTCTGCAAGATGCCATGGACACCGAGCGCCGCCAGCGCAAGGAACCAGGCAACCATGATCGGGCCAAACGCCTTGCCGATCTTCTCGGTGCCATGCTTCTGCACCAGGAACAGCGCCACCAGCACCACCAGTGCAATCGGCACCACCCAGTGGTCGATACCCTCGAACGCCAGGCCCATGCCCTCCACCGCCGACAGCACCGACACCGCCGGGGTGATCATGCTGTCGCCGTAGAACAGCGAGGCGCCAATCAGGCCGCAACCGACCATCAGCATGCGCAACCGCGGATACTGCGCCGTGGCCCGCCGCGCCAGCGCGGTCAGGGCCATGGTGCCGCCCTCGCCCTGGTTGTCGGCGCGCAGGATGAACATCACGTACTTGAACGAAACCACCCACAGCAGCGACCAGAGGATCAACGACAGGATGCCCAGCACTCCGTCATGGTTGACCTGTACGCCATAACCACCGGTAAAGACCTCTTTGAGGGTATACAGCGGGCTGGTGCCAATATCGCCATAGACCACCCCAACGGCCGCCACGAGCAGGCCCAGCGGCCGTGCTGCCCCCTGCTTCCCCGCGTGCCCGCCTTCGGCATGACTGCTTGCCTGAACCATCACCACTCCCGCAGACGGCCTATTAGACCGGTTGAATGCCTACCCGCGCCGGGCCCTCCCGGATACCCCGGCACAACGGCGCGAAGCATAGCGCAGCGTTCGTCGTATTTCTGCTGGTAAAGCGACCTTGTGCTCGCTAGAATTGCGCACTTTTTGATCAGAGGCGCCGAAAGCGCCCGCCAGGATCGCCCCCGTTACCGGCCGGGCGACCTGTATTCAATACCGAGGTTAGCCATGTCCACCACTCCCGCCACCCCAAAGGTCGGCTTCGTCTCCCTGGGTTGCCCCAAGGCCCTGGTCGATTCCGAGCGCATCCTGACCCAGCTGCGCATGGAAGGCTATGAAGTCGTGCCTACCTACGAGGATGCCGACGTGGTGGTGGTCAACACCTGCGGCTTCATCGACAGCGCCAAGGCCGAGTCGCTGGAAGTGATCGGCGAAGCCATCAAGGAGAACGGCAAGGTCATCGTCACCGGCTGCATGGGGGTCGAAGAAGGCAGCATCCGTGACGTGCACCCGAGCGTGTTGTCGGTCACCGGCCCGCAGCAGTACGAGCAGGTGGTCAATGCCGTGCACGAAGTGGTGCCACCGCGCCAGGACCACAACCCGCTGATCGACCTGGTGCCGCCCCAGGGCGTCAAGCTGACCCCGCGCCACTACGCCTACCTGAAGATTTCCGAAGGCTGCAACCACAGCTGCAGCTTCTGCATCATCCCGTCGATGCGCGGCAAGCTGGTCAGCCGCCCGGTCGGCGAAGTCCTGAGCGAGGCCGAGCGCCTGGTCAAGGCCGGCGTCAAGGAGATCCTGGTGATCTCCCAGGACACCAGCGCCTACGGCGTGGACGTCAAGTACAAGACCGATTTCTGGAACGGCCGCCCGGTCAAGACCCGCATGCTCGAGCTGTGCGAGGCGCTGAGCAGCCTGGGCGCCTGGGTGCGTCTGCACTATGTCTACCCGTACCCGAACGTCGACGACGTGATTCCGCTGATGGCCGCCGGCAAGATCCTGCCGTACCTGGACATCCCGTTCCAGCACGCCAGCCCCAAGGTGCTCAAGTCGATGAAGCGCCCGGCCTTCGAAGACCGCACCCTTGCGCGCATCAAGAACTGGCGCGAACAGTGCCCGGAACTGGTGATCCGCTCGACTTTCATCGTCGGCTTCCCCGGCGAAACCGAAGAAGACTTCCAGTACCTGCTCGACTGGCTGACCGAAGCCCAGCTCGACCGCGTCGGCTGCTTCCAGTACTCGCCGGTCGAAGGCGCCCCGGCCAACGACCTGGGCCTGGATGAGGTGCCGGACGACGTCAAGCAGGACCGCTGGGACCGCTTCATGGCACACCAGCAGGCGATCAGCGCCGCGCGCCTGCAACAGCGCATCGGCAAGGAAATCGAGGTATTGATCGACGAAGTCGAGGAACAGGGCTCGGTGGGCCGCAGCTTCTTCGACGCGCCGGAGATCGACGGCAGCGTGTTCATCGACGGCGACCACGGCTTCAAGCCGGGCGACAAGGTCCGCTGCCGCATCGTCGACGCCGACGAGTACGACATGTGGGCCGAGCCCATCTGAGCGAAACCCGCCTGAAAATACCCCGCCCGCTGGCGGGGTATTTTTTTGCATCTATGTTTTCCTCAATGGCCTCCCGGAGGATCACAGGATGTCGCCCGCCGTCACGCTGCACACACCTCATCTGAGCGATTATCCCGAGCTGGTCCGGGTGTGGGAGGCGTCGGTTCGCGCCACCCACGATTTCCTGCCCGAGGGTTACATTCTGCTGCTGCGCGAGCACGTGCTGCGCAAATACCTCGATGCCGTGATGCTGGTCTGCTGCAAGGACAGCAAGCGGCACATCCTTGGCTTTGCCGGGGTGGCAAACGGCCGGGTCGACATGCTCTTCGTCGCGCCCGAACACCGTGGCCAGGGCATCGGACGGCGCCTGCTGCGCCACGCGGTGCACGAATTGAACGCCGAGCGCCTGGACGTCAACGAACAGAACCCGCAAGCCCTGGGTTTCTACCTGCATGAAGGCTTCGAGATCTATGGCCGTTCGGAAACCGACGGCCTAGGGCAGCCCTATCCCCTACTACATATGAGGCTTGTTCGTACAACGTCCTAGTACGCAAGCTCAGGAAACCACTACCCCGCTCCGAAATGGCGCAAATGACATCGATTTGCAGCCGCTACCTCGCCCAGGCAGGTACAATGAAGGCTTTCCCTACCGCGTGATGCCCGTGTCCATGTCCGAACCCATTCGTCTCTCCAAACGCCTCATCGAACAGCTTGGCTGCTCCCGCCGCGAGGCCGAACTGTACATCGA
This sequence comes from Pseudomonas sp. WC1, assembly GCF_050586565.1. NCBI lineage: Bacteria > Pseudomonadati > Pseudomonadota > Gammaproteobacteria > Pseudomonadales > Pseudomonadaceae > Pseudomonas > Pseudomonas sp. WC1. The sequence goes on along the minus strand of NZ_JBOBDQ010000009.1, from coordinate 61,912 downwards.
GGGTGGCTGGGTCACGGTCGATGGCGTGGTGGTCGAACAACCCCAGTTCAAAATCACCGAACAGCAAGTCGAGCTGCTCCCGGGCGCTCGTGCCGACTCACTCGAACCGGTCACCCTGCTGCTCAACCAGCAGGCCGGCCAAAACACCGCAGCCGCCCTGGCCAGCATCAGCATGGCCAGCCTCAGCGAAGCGCACCGCGAGAGCGTGCGCCCGTTGCATGGGCATTTCGCCCGCCAGGCCTGCATCGTCCCGCTGCTGCCCGGCGCCAGTGGCCTGCAGCTGTTCACCCAGGACTGGCGGGTAACCCGCAAGCTGGAGGCCGACCTGCGCCGCATGGAGCAGGAATACATCGTCCAGGTCAGTGGTGAAGCCAAACCCGGCGCCCTCGAGCGACTGGCCCGCGGCGTGGAACGCAAGGGTGTCGAACTGCCGAAGGCCAAGGCCAGCTGGCAGAACGAGCAACACCTGCGCATCGTGCTGAAGAACCCGCAACCGGGGTTGATCGAACAGCTTTGCGAAACCGCTGGCCTCAAGGTCCTGGCGATGCGCCGCATTCGCCTTGGCGGGGTGTCGATGGGCAAGCTGCCGCTGGGCCAGTGGCGCTACGTGGCCGCTACAGAACGCTTCTAGCATTACCGCCGCGCAATGACTGACGCGGCAACAGAACAGGATTCGCCGCAATGAACCACAACGATGTACTGCGCAGCCTGCGCTACATGCTCAAGGCCAACGACCAGAAAATGGCCGAGATCATCAAGCTCTCGGGCCTCGAGGTTTCCGCCGAGGCCATCGCCACCTATGTAAAAAAGGAAGAGGAACCCGGCTTCGTACGCTGCCCGGAGAAGGTCATGGCACACTTCCTCGACGGCCTGGTGATTCACCGTCGCGGCCGCGACGACAGCCGCCCGCCGCAGCCGATCGAAGTGCCGGTGACCAACAACACCGTGCTCAAGAAGCTGCGGGTGGCCTTCGAGCTGAAGGAGGACGACCTGCATGCGGTACTCAAGTCCGTCGACTTCCCGGTGTCCAAACCAGAGCTGAGCGCGCTGTTCCGCAAGGTCGGCCACGACAACTACCGCCCCTGCGGCGACCAGTTGCTGCGCAACTTCCTCAAGGGCCTGACCCTTCGCGTGCGCGGCTGAGCCAAGATGCAGCATACCGTCTCGCCGGTCGGCATCGTTCGCTCCTGCTTCAAGGAGAAGTTCGCCATCCCGCGCCAACCCCAGCTGGCGCCGGCTGCCCGTGGCGTGCTGGAGCTGCTGCCGCCCTTTGACCAGGGCGATGCCGTCGAAGGCCTGGAACAGGTCAGCCATGTGTGGCTGCTGTTCCTGTTCCACCAGGCACTGGAAGACAAGCCACGCCTGAAGGTGCGCCCACCGCGCCTGGGCGGCAACAGGAGCATGGGGGTGTTCGCCACCCGGGCCACCCATCGGCCCAACGGCATCGGCCAGTCGGTGGTACGCCTGGATGGCGTCGAACCGGGGCGTCTGCTGCTGTCAGGGATCGATCTGCTGGACGGCACCCCGGTGCTGGATATCAAGCCTTATGTGCCGTATGCGGACAGCGTCGCCGAGGCATCGAACCTGATGGCCAGTGATGCACCAGAGCCGATCAGCGTGCAATGGAGCGAGGGCGCACTGCCTCAGGCCCGCACCCACGCACTGCGCCTGGGCGAACCGCTGGTCGAGCTGATCGACCAGTGCCTGGCCCAGGACCCACGCCCAGCCTACCAGGTGCCGCCGCCCGAGCGGGTCTATGGGGTGAAGTTCTGGGATGTGCAGGTGCGCTGGCATTATCCGCAACCGGATGTGATCCGGGTGCTGGAGGTGGCGCCGGAGTGATCCGGTGTGGTTGCGGGCCCTATCGCGGGGCAAGTCGCTTGCCCCGCGACAGGACCGACACGGCAAACCTTTTCTCCGAGCATAAAAAAACGCAGGCAAAGCCTGCGTTTTTCATTCATGCCGCTGGCCTTACTTCTCGACGAACGCTCGCTCGATCAGGTAATCGCCCGGCTCACGCATACGTGCAGAGATCTTCAGGCCAAAGCTGTCCAGCACTTCACTGGTTTCATCGAGCATGCTCGGGCTGCCGCAGATCATCGCCCGGTCGTCCTGCGGGTTGATCGGTGGCAGGCCGATATCGCTGAACAGCTTGCCGCTGCGCATCAGGTCGGTCAGGCGCCCCTGGTTTTCGAAAGGCTCGCGGGTCACGGTCGGGTAGTAGATCAGTTTGTCGCGCACAGACTCACCGAAGAACTCGTTCTGCGGTAGGTGCTCGGTGATGAACTCGCGGTAGGCTACTTCGTTCACGTAGCGAACGCCGTGTACCAGGATCACTTTCTCGAAGCGCTCGTAGGTCTCCGGGTCCTGGATGACGCTCATGAACGGCGCAAGGCCGGTACCGGTGCTCAGCAGGTACAGGTGCTTGCCTGGGTTCAGGTCGTCCAGCACCAGGGTGCCGGTGGGCTTCTTGCTGATGATGATCTCGTCGCCTTCCTTCAGGTGCTGCAGCTGGGAGGTCAGCGGACCATCCGGCACCTTGATGCTGAAGAACTCCAAGTGCTCTTCCCAGTTCGGCGAGGCGATGGAGTAGGCGCGCATGAGCGGACGGCCGCTGTCCTGCTGCAGGCCGATCATCACGAACTGACCGTTCTCGAAGCGCAGGCCCGGATCACGGGTGCACTTGAAGCTGAACAGAGTGTCGTTCCAGTGGTGCACACTGAGGACACGTTCGTGGTTCATGTTGCTCATCGATGGGGCTCCTGAAGGAAAACGCGGCGCGCGCAAGACGCGCAGTTGCGCGATAGTTTAGGGGCAGCGACAATATCTGTTAACTGAATTATCAAGATATGTGTTATCGGTTATATAGATATGCGATTCACACTTCGTCAGCTCCAGGTCTTTGTCGCCGTCGCCCAGCACCAGAGTGTGTCCAGGGCCGCGGGCGTACTGGCCTTGTCGCAATCTGCGGCAAGCACCTCGATCACCGAACTGGAGCGCCAGTCCAGCTGCCAGCTGTTCGACCGTGCCGGTAAACGCCTGAGCCTCAACGCCCTGGGCCATCAACTGTTGCCCCAGGCCGTGGCGCTGCTCGATCAGGCCAAGGAAATCGAAGACCTGCTCAACGGCAAGTCGGGGTTCGGCTCGCTGGCCGTCGGCGCCACCCTGACCATCGGCAACTACCTGGCCACCTTGCTGATCGGCAGCTTCATGCAGGTGCATCCGGAAAGCCAGGTCAAACTGCACGTGCAGAACACTGCGCATATCGTGCAACAGGTTGCCCATTACGAAATTGACCTGGGTCTAATCGAAGGCGACTGCAACCACCCCGATCTGGAGGTGCAGCCCTGGGTGGAGGATGAACTGGTGGTGTTCTGCGCGCCGCAGCATCCGCTGGCCAAAGCCGGCCATGCCGATATCGAGCAGCTGTCCCATGAAGCCTGGATCCTGCGCGAACAAGGCTCGGGCACCCGCCTGACCTTCGACCAGGCCATGCGTCATCATCGCGCCAACCTGAACATCCGCCTTGAGCTGGAACATACCGAAGCAATCAAACGGGCCGTGGAGTCGGGGCTGGGTATCGGCTGCATCTCGCGCCTGGCCCTGCGCGACGCTTTCCGCCGCGGCAGCCTGGTACCGGTGGAAACTCCGGCACTGGACCTGTCGCGGCAGTTCTACTTCATCTGGCACAAGCAGAAGTACCAGACTTCGGCCATGCGCGAGTTCCTCGAGCTGTGCCGCAGTTTCACCGCTGGCGTGCAGCGCAGCGACGAGATCGTGCTGCCGCCGATCGCCTGAACGTCAGCCGAGCAGGATCACGCCCCAGACCAGCGCGACCATGCTCATGGCCACCAGTTGCGCGGCACTGCCCATGTCCTTGGCGTTCTTCGACAAGGGGTGACGGTCGAGGGAGATACGATCGATCGCCGCCTCCACCGCCGAATTGAGCAGCTCGACGATCAGCCCCAGCAAGCAAACGGCGATAAGGATCGCCCGTTCGGCGCGGCTCACCGGCAGCCAGAAGGCTGTGGGGATCAACAGCACGTTGACCAGCACCAGCTGGCGAAACGCGGCCTCACCCTTGAACGCGGCACGCAGGCCGTCCAGCGAGTAGCCGGCGGCATTGAAGATACGTTTGAGGCCGGTCTGGCCCTTGAATGGCGACATGTGTGTCAGTCACTTCACCGAAAAAAGGCCAGCAGGCTAGTTCAACCGCAGTCAAAAAAGCGTGAAGGCGCAGGGATTTAGCTGGCCGAAACCGATTCAAGTTGTTGCAACAACAGCGCGGCCTGGGTCCGGGTACGAACGCCCAGCTTGCGGAAGATCGCCGTAACGTGAGCCTTGATGGTCGCTTCCGAGACACTCAGCTCATAGGCGATCTGCTTGTTCAGCAACCCTTCGCAGACCATGGTCAGCACGCGGAACTGCTGCGGGGTGAGACTGGCCAGCCCTTCGCTGGCGGCCTTGGCCTCGGCAGACACGTCAACCTTCTCGAACGCCTGCGGCGGCCACCAGACATCGCCGTCGAGCACATTGCGCACGGCTTCCTGGATCTTGCTCAGCTCGCTGGACTTGGGGATGAAACCGCTGGCGCCAAATTCGCGGGACTTCACCACGACGGCCGCCTCTTCCTGGGCCGAGACCATCACCACCGGGATCTGCGGGTATTGGCCACGCAGCAGCACCAGCCCGGAGAAACCATAGGCACCGGGCATGTTCAGGTCCAGCAGGACCAGGTCCCAGTCGGCTTTTTCGGTCAGGCTGGTTTCCAGTTCGGCGATGCTCGCCACCTCGACCAGGCGCACATCCGGGCCCAGGCCGAGGGTAACGGCCTGGCGCAGTGCGCTACGGAACAGTGGGTGGTCATCGGCAATCAGGATTTCGTATGTGGCCATCGATCTAGGGATCCTGTTCTGTACCAGGCGCAGGGGGTACGGGAGACGCCTGGCGGGTAACTCATGGCGCGAACGGCAGGGCCGCCGGCCGGGATGGCACGGCGAAGTCCGGGGGAACAGCAGCTTCGTCGTGCCCGAAGCGGCGCCAAGGATGCCGAGCACGCCCCGGGTGGTCAAGCCAATTGCCCGGTCGTCCCCGCCTACCCTGGCTGCCAGCCCCGACAGTATGTACCAATCCGCCGCGCCTGCCCCTTGGACTATAGGAAGGTATGCAAACGCTGGTGGACCTCGTCCTGCTCATCCAGCGCCAGGCGCCGCTTGCCGCTGAGGTAGTGCAAGCTGAACACATCCAGGTAGGCATCCAGGGCCTGCGAGGCCTGGCTGTCGCCGGCCAGCTCCAGACACATGGCGGCGACTTCGGCGGTACAGAAGTGGTCGTCACGCTTGGAGCGGCGCAGGCGGTAGCGCGACATCTGCTCGGCCTGCAGGCTCAGCACCGGGAAACGGTCGAGATAAGGGCTCTTGCGGAACATCTTGCGCGCTTCGGTCCAGGTGGCGTCGAGCAGGATGAACAGCGGGCGCTTGCCCGGTTCGCGCAGCACCTCGCTGACCACACGGTCCTCTTTGACGAACTCGCCGGGGAAGACGATGTAAGGCTGCCAGCGCGGATCGTCCAGCAACGCCAGCAGGCCTTCGTCCACCGAGGTACGCAGCCAGCCGAAGGCGGAGGTATCCTCGATCACGTCGGCAATCAGCCACCCCGTGTTGGTCGGCTTCAGTGGCTCGGTGTCATGCATCAGCAGGCACATGCCGGCGTCTGCCGGCACCCGCGGTTTCCACGCGCACAGGCAGTGCGTGGCGATCACCCGGCAATCCGGGCAGCGCTCGGCTCGCGAGCCGCGGGCGACAAAGGGTTTGATGCTGCGCGCCAGGCGCTCGGCGCGCAGCCGCGCTACCGCGTGGCTCATGGCTGCAGGCCTTGGCAGGAAGATGGAAGGGGCACGACGACGACTCGGTAAAAACAAAACGCGAGTCTACCAGAGCACGCGTCATTTGCCGTGCAGCCCTTACGGCCGCTCCTTTATAATCAGCGGCTCAGGCGGCCGGGGAACCCCAGCAGTTTCATGGAACGCCGCCCGCCGGCGCAGGTCAAAGCGCCAGTCATCGAACCAGGAGAGATTCATGCTGCGTCTTATCGTCCCGACCCTGAGCCTGTTGCTCGCCCTGCCCCTGGCCGCCCAGGCTGCCTCCAAGCAGGAATACGAGCTGACCCAGATGCTGCAGAAGGTCGCCAAGGAAAGCAGCGTCGGTACCCCCCGGGCCATCAACGAAGACATCCTCGACCAGGGCTATACCGTCGAAGGCAAGGCGCTGGTCAATCACCTGAGCGTGCGCCAGGAGCATGCGCAAGGCATGCAGGCCAACCCCGCGCAGGTGCGCAGCCAGCTGGGTGACAGCGTTTGCCGTAACAATGGTTACCGTCAGCTGATGTCCAAGGGCGCGGTGATGGTCTACCGCTTCACAGTGTACAAGACCAACCAACCGGTCATGGACCAGGCATTCGACGCTGCCAGCTGCGCGGCTGGCAACAAGAAGAAGTGACTCAGGCCAGCTGATCGCTGTCTCTGGCGCGCCGCTGCTCATCATCGGCGCGCAACTCGGCCAACAGGGCCAGCAGGTAAGGCGAGTGCCCCTCGCCCCCCTGCAGCCGACGCAAGCACTCCCCCTCCAGGCTCAGGTGATGAACCTTCGCCTCGCGCTCGAGCAACTGCAACAGTTGCCCGTCCACCTCGATCACCAGCCGGTGCATACCGCCACCTCGCTGCATCACTCTTCTGCCTCCAGTTAACCAAAGCGCTGCCATCATCGGATCCAGTCTGACAGGCGGTATTGCACGCCTGTGGCGGCACGAGTGCGCCCCAGCGTCTAGATTGATAACGAGTACCCATAACAACGACAACGCGATGGAACTGCCACTGCAACAATGGCCTTGAAGGCCTACTGCAACGCTCGGGGGGCACACTCGAGCCACAGCAGCCAGCGACACACGCAGTGTCGCGGCCGGGACCTGCCATCGACCCGGTCAGAGGTTTTGCTGCAGAAGGAGACGTTGAATGCCTTACCAATCGAACGAGCTGCTGTTTAACCACTTCAGGGACCACGGCATCGACCTGAGCAAGATCGACGAGCAACTGCAACTGGTTGCCCCGAACAGCCCCAACCTGCCGCTGTACCGCGACATGCTGCTGACCGTGCTGCGCATGGCCCACGACGACCGCAACCGCTGGAACGCCAAGATCACCCTGCAGGCCCTGCGTGAGCTCGACCATTCGTTCCGCACCCTCGAGCATTACAAGGGGCGGCGCAAAGTCACCGTGTTCGGCTCGGCACGAACGCCGTTGGAGCACCCCATGTATGCGCTGGCCCGGGAGCTGGGCGCAACGCTGGCACGTTCCGACCTGATGGTGATCACCGGCGCCGGAGGCGGCATCATGGCCGCCGCCCACGAAGGCGCCGGCAGCGATCACAGCCTGGGTTTCAACATCACCTTGCCCTTCGAGCAACATGCCAATGCCACCGTCAATGGCACCGACAAGCTGCTGCCGTTCCATTTCTTTTTCATTCGCAAGCTGTTCTTCGTCAAGGAGGCCGATGCGCTGGTGCTCTGCCCGGGAGGCTTCGGCACCCTTGATGAGGCGCTGGAAGTACTCACCCTGATCCAGACCGGCAAGAGCCCGTTGGTTCCGGTGGTGCTGCTCGACTCGCCCGGCGGTAGTTTCTGGCAGGATGCCCTGGCCTTCATCAGCCGCCAACTGGAAGAGAACCGCTACATCCTGCCCAGCGACCTCAAGCTGGTACGCCTGGTGCACAGTGCCGACGAGGCGGTGGAGGAAATCAACCAGTTCTACAGCAACTACCACTCCAGCCGATGGCTGAAGAACCAGTTCGTCATCCGCATGCACCACCCCTTGAGCGAGGCCGCGCTGCATGACGTGGAGGAAGGTTTTGCCGACCTGCGCCTGAGCGGCAGGTATCACCAGCAGCCTGACAGTGGCGCGGAGCACGAAGAAGGCAACTTCAGCCACCTGACACGCCTGACCTTTGCCTTCAACGGCCGTGACCAGGGTCGCCTGCGCGAACTGGTGGACTTCATCAACCTGTCGGAGAACTGGGCCAAACCCCAGCCAATGCACACCACCCAACGAGCCCGGGAAGCCCTGCGGGTGAACTGAACGCAAAATGGCCCACATGGCTGGCCCCAGTCGGGGTCAGCCATGTGGGCCATCAATGCTGGTCACGCTTCAATAATCGTCAAGATCGCGCCCGCTGAGCAGCCGACCGATCATTTCCATGGAAAACCCACGGTAGGCGAGAAAGCGCGTTTGCTGTGCGCGGCTGCGCGGGTCATGGGGGAGTTGCCCAGAGAACTTGCGCTGCCACACCTCTTTCAACCGCACCGCCCAGTCCACTTCGCTGTCACGCAGTGCCTGGTCGATATCGCCTCGGTCCAGACCTCGCTGGCCAAGCTCCTCACGGATACGCCCAGGGCCATAGCCTGAGCCGGAACGATAGCGTATGAAGCTTTCAAGGTAGCGGACCTCGCTGAGCAGCCCCTCCTCGGCAAGCCGATCAAGCGCGGGCTCGATCAACTCATCGGTAGCACCGCGTTGACGCAGCTTGCGGGTCAGCTCCACGCGACCATGCTCGCGGCGTGCGAGCAGGTCCATGGCTGTCCGCCGAACGGCGACGGGGGTGTCGAGTACGACGGACATGGAGGCAGATCAATAACCGGCGTCGGCGTCAGCCAGATCATCGGCATCGGCTTCGGCGGCACCGGCCTTGGCGGCCGCTGCTGCAGCGGCGGCGGCACCGGCGGTCAGCAGCTTGTCGCGAATCTGCTTCTCGATCTCGCTACCAATGGCCGGGTTCTCTTGCAGGTACTTGGCGGCGTTGGCCTTGCCCTGACCGATCTTGTTGCCCTGGTAGCTGTACCAAGCACCGGATTTTTCAACCAGGCCTTGGGAAACACCCAGGTCGATGATTTCGCCGTTGCGGTAGATGCCCTTGCCGTAGAGGATCTGGAACTCGGCCTGGCGGAACGGCGGCGAGACCTTGTTCTTGACGATCTTGACGCGAGTTTCGCTACCGACCACCTCATCACCTTCCTTGACCGCGCCGGTACGGCGAATGTCCAGGCGCACGGAGGCGTAGAACTTCAAGGCGTTACCGCCGGTGGTGGTTTCCGGGCTACCGAACATCACGCCGATCTTCATACGGATCTGGTTGATGAAGATGACCAGGCAGTTGGCGTTCTTGATGTTACCGGTGATCTTGCGCAGCGCCTGGGACATCAGACGGGCCTGCAGGCCGACGTGCATGTCGCCCATCTCGCCTTCGATCTCGGCCTTGGGAACCAGCGCGGCCACGGAGTCGACGATGATCACGTCGACGGCGTTGGAGCGCACCAGCATGTCGGTGATTTCCAGGGCCTGCTCGCCGGTGTCTGGCTGCGAGACCAGCAGGTCGTCGACGTTGACGCCCAGCTTGCCGGCGTATTCAGGGTCGAGGGCGTGTTCGGCGTCGACGAAAGCGCAGGTGGCGCCGTTTTTCTGGGCTTCGGCGATGACCGACAGGGTCAGCGTGGTTTTACCCGAAGACTCCGGACCGTAGATCTCGACGATACGGCCTTTCGGCAGGCCGCCAATGCCCAGGGCGATGTCCAGGCCCAGCGAACCGGTGGAGATGGCGGGGATCGCCTGGCGCTCGTGGTCGCCCATGCGCATGACCGCGCCTTTGCCGAATTGGCGTTCGATCTGACCCAGGGCCGCAGCCAAGGCGCGCTTCTTGTTGTCGTCCATTGAAATCCTCACGTGTTCGACGTGGCCCTGACGGCCGGAATAACTGTATAAGTAGCCAGTATTATTCCACAGGGATTCGTTTCCGCAAACCCCCGTCGGGCGAATTACTCCGCACCAAGCTGTAACAAGCCGTCTAACGCGGCGATCACCGTCTGTCGGCGCACCGCTTCGCGGTCACCATCGAAGTGTCGGCGCTCGCTGCTCACGTGGTCGCCGTCGGCCCAGGCCAGCCACACCGTGCCCACCGGCTTGGCGGCTGAACCGCCGTCGGGGCCGGCCACGCCGCTGACCGCGACCGCAAAGCGCGCGCCGCTGGCGGCCTGGGCGCCGCGTACCATGGCCTCGACCACCTCCTGGCTGACCGCGCCCACCTCGGCGAACAACACCCCGGGTACACCAAGCTGGCGGGTTTTCTGGGCATTCGAGTAGGTGACGTAGCCGGCCTCGAACCAGGCCGAACTGCCGGGGATGCGGGTGATGGCCTCGGCGATGCCGCCGCCGGTGCAGGACTCAGCGGTGGTCACCTGGGCATTGAAGCGCCGCAGGTGTTCGCCCAGGCGGGTGGAGAGAATAGTGATCGGGTCCATGATGGGCTCCTGGCAAGACTGCGCCCTACCCTACCACTCCCGCCCCTTCTGGCAAGCGCTCAGGGGGCCAGGGCACGGATATAGGCCTGGCACGCCCGCAAGGCGATCAGTCCGCGGTCGCCGTCGTCGGTGATGGCGATAATTCGTCGAGCATGCGCCGGGTCAAGTCGGGCGCGTACGGAGCCATGATCCACCCTGGCGGCGCCGGTGGCGGCAGGCACTGGGGCACAGGCGGTGTCGCGCTCGACCAGGACCGACAGGCGCAGATCGGTAGTAGCAAGGCGGTCACGCAGGCGAGCCTGAGTGTGCTGGGCATCGGTCAACTCCTGGAAATGTTTGGTTTCGCTGTCGTGCAGGCGTTGTTCGAGGCCCTGGCGCTGCTCGCGCTCGGCCAGCAGCATGCCGTGCAGCGCCTCGGCCTGGTCCAGGCGCTGCTGCACCAGCGCTTGTTCCTGTGCGGCCAGCTGGCGACCAAGGCGCCAGCCCTGCGCCTGCCAGGCCACGGCAGCGGACAACACCATCAACCCAATGCACACCGCCAGTTGCAGGCGGCTCAGCACAGCAGCTCCCGCGCCCGCGCCCACAGTTCGAGGCGCTCGGACAAGCCGTTCAAGCCACCGTTGATATGCCGGGTGATGCGGTTGAACTCGCCCTGGTCGGCCAGGGCGTTGAGCCCACGCGAGTGCCAGAACCAGGCCGCCGATTCGCACGCCCAACGCGGCTGTTCGAGCATCTGCGGTTGCGCCAGCAGGCGCTCGTCACCGAACAATGCACGGCTGCAGGCCTGGTAGTTGTTACGCCCGGTCACCTGGATCAGGCCACGGCCGCAATAGCGCTGGCCGTCACCGTCGGCTTCGGGCGTGTTGCCCAGGCGCAGGGCCAGGGTGCCGGTGTCGTAGCGGGCCAGGTACTTGTCGTTGCCCAGCTCCTTCACATAGCGCAATTGACCCGACTCATGGCCGACCTGGGCCAGGAACGCGGCAACACGCTTGGGGTGGTCGATCTCCCAGTTGGCCATGGCCGTGTTCAGCACCGGCAGAAACGCGGCGACGCGTTGGCCGGCGAGCGGGTAGATCTGCTTGAGTTGCTGTTCAGTGAGCGGCATCGGCGCATTCTCCATTGCGATCGGATCTAACGGCGGCCAGTGCCGCCGGTGGCTCGCTCATGGGCGATGGCTCGAAGCGCGCGGCTTTCACATGATTCAAGGTACGGCAGCGGCCGCACTTGATCTGGAGCTCGGAAACCGGGGTGATGCGGGCCAGCAGCTTGCGGCACTGCCCACAGCGAAGGTCGATGAACATATGAGGGTGATCCTGAAGCGAATTGAGTAGCAAGAAGCGACTATAGGAAGCGCGTTTGCCCGCAGGCACCGGGAAACCGTCTCCACCCTGCCTCAGGCCTTGAGCGTCCCCGCCCGCCTGGGCGCGGAGCCCTTGGCCCTGGCCTTGCCCTGGCGCCCGCCATTGCATTGCACGGTGGTGCGCCAGCCACTGCTGGTGAACACCTGTTCGACCGACTCGACCAGGTAGAGACCATCGAGCCCGGCGAGGAAGCCCTGGACATCGATGGTGCGCTCGGCGAACAGGTCGGTGCGCCCGGGCATGTCCAGGCGCACGCTGGCGGTGTCGCGGTTGAAGCTGGCCAGGCGGGCACGGGCGGCCTGCTCCGCTGCGGCTCGGTTGGGGTAGAGGTGGCGGTCGGTGTACACCGGCTGCAGCCCGTCCGGAGCATTGCCATTGTCCAGTTCCACCGCCTGCAGGCACCCGCTGGCGCTGTCCTGGTGGCGGGTCCTGACGGCCTTGTGGGTGCTCTTGTCAGCCAGGCGGAACTGCCACTGGCTGACCTGGTTGCGTGTAATGCCCACCACGTCCAGAAGCTTGCCGCTGGCACTATGTCCGCCCTGGCGCGGCAGCACCAGCAGTTGCCCATTGGCGAGCTTGGCGGTGCAGTCGTGCTGGCGCGCCAGGCGGGTGACGAAGTTGAAGTCCGACTCGCTGTACTGGTCTACCCGCGGCACCTGCACGGCCACCGGGCACACCGCCTGCCATCCGTTGCGGGCGCCGATCTCGGCGACGATGCGCTGCAGCGTCGTGTTCTCCCAGCTGCCGCTGCGGATGGTCTTGCCGCTGCCGCGCAGGTCACTGGCCTTGCCGCGGATCACCAGGGTGTCTGGCGGGCCCGACAGCTCGACCTCATCGACGGTGTAGCGGCCCAGGCGGCTCAAAGGCTGGCCGGCGTAGCCCAGGTGCACCTCCAGCAACGCGCCCCTGGCTGGCAGCGCCACGTTGCCGTCGCGGGCATCGATGCGCAGTTCGAATTCGTCCGACTCGAGGCCAGGTTTATCGGTGGTGCGCAGCAGCAGCAGACGGTCGTTGATCAGGTTGGTGATGTCGTTGCCGTCGGCGGTGATACGGAATTGGGGTTGCATGGTTGAAGCTCCAAACCTGTAGTTTCGCGGCAGCGCCCGAGCTGGGCCATCGCGGGGCAAGCCCGCTCCCACAACAGAACGTGCATCCCGTCAGTCCCACAGTTGCAAGGTTTCGCTGGTCGTCATCGGCAGTTCCGGTAACAGGATCCTCACCCCGGCGCGAAACGGCTGCGCCTCGTCCGCCAGCCCTTGGTTGGCATCCAGCACGGCCTCGACCGTGCCGGTCAGGTGGCCGTAATAGTGCTGGCAGAGGGTGTCGAGCAGGTCGCCCTCAGACGTTGTGCAGGTCTTGGCCATAGCTCACGAACTCCAGTGAAAACCCTTGTTTGCGCGGAATGCCGCCGGCCAGCAGGACACTCTGCTCTTCCTCGATGCTGGTCAGGCACCAAGTGCCGAGCACCTCGCCGTAGCCAGTGGTCAACGACAGCGGCAGCAACTGGCGGCCAATGCTGCGCAGCGTCTGCAACTGGCCGAGGCCACCCTTGAAACCCGGGAAGATCGCCCCGCGGATGCTGATGGTCTCTTCACCCAGGCTCACAGCCTGCTGCGCGGTGTCGCGGCTTAGCCGCTCCTGGCCGGCCCAGCGGAAGCGGGTCTGCCGGCGCAACTGGTCGAAGGCAGCGGTATCGAGGTTGAAGTAGTACGGCGCTGAACCGGCCTTGAGTGGTTGCATCACCAACAGGTGGGGGAATGGCTTGACCGCTTCGGCGGCTGGCGTCGCCTCGGGCGCGAAGCCCAGCGTCGACAGCACGCCCTTGACGGTCGAACGCACCTCCCCCACCACACGGCGGATCGCTGCCCCGGCCTTGGCGGCATGGGCGGCGAAGCCGTCGATGCGATCACGCACCTGACGTACCACCGCCACCGCCTGGTCATACTTGGCTACCACCTTGGCGACCCTGACCTGGGCATTGTTGATCGCACGCATCGTGCGCTGGAGCTTGGCACCGATGACCGGACCAACCACCGGCAAACCTTCCAGTTCACCCACGGCGCCTTGTATATGGCCGATCGCGTCGTTCATCGGATCGAGCATGGCGTCGGCACGCCGACGCCCTGCCTCTCCCGCCTTGACCAGGGCGTGCAGCGTGGCTTGCAGCTGCTCCAGATAGGTCATGGATCCTCCTTAAAGTGCGATATGTGGGGTGTCGGCCAACTGCGCCGATCGGGCCTGGCGCATCAGCTCTTCCAGCTGACGACGGGCGATGGCCTCCAACTGTTGCAGCACGGAAGGGTCATCGAGGCTGTTGCTGAAGGTGACCGGCATGTTGGCGGTGAAGGTGAACTGCTGGTTGATTGGCGCGGGTGGTACCGCAGGCGTTGCCGTCGCTACCGGCGGCGCGGGTAGCGGCGGCTGTGCTGCAGGGCTATCCATTGCCCGTACGGCCTCCCCCAGGCTCGGCTTGGCGGCAGGCTCTTCCTTGCCCGAACCCAGCGCCTTGCCCAACCAGCCGCCAATGCTTTCACCTCCCATGCTGCCCAGCACGCCACCGATCAGGCCACCGATCGCGGTGCCAATCACCGGTACCACCGAGCCGATGGCAGCACCTGCCGCAGCACCGGCCAAACCGCCTCCCAGGCCGCCAGCGGCGGTGCCATAACCCTCGAGTTTCTGCTCGGGCGAGGCATCGCTGTTGTAGGTGTCGGCAAGTTGCAGGCCGGTATCGAGCAAGGCGGCACCTGGGATGCGCCTGAACACTCGCCTTGCCACCGAGGCGCTGGCATTGCCGGCCCCTGCCCTGCCCGTCAGGCCGGCGAACGCAGTACCGGCGAGCCCGACCGCGCTGGCTGGCGATGCAGTGGCTGGAGGACTGTCCGGGACAGCTTCCTGGGCCTCGAAGAAGGCTGCCTCGTCCTCACCTTCGTCGACCTCTTCTTCCTCCTCCTCTTCCTCCGGTTCCTCGACATCGTCACTGGCTTTAGGCATGCGAGTGACAGCAGCAGGAATCTTGGTCTTATCGGCAGGAGCATCGTTGGCGGCTGGCTTGTCGGAGAACAAGCCATGGAGCGTCTTGCCAGCCAGGCCGCCGAGACCTTCGCCGATCATCTCGCCGATCTCACCGCCGTACTTCTGGATCTGCTTGTTCTTGGTCACGCCTCCGAGCAGTTCCGCCCCAAGGCTCCCCAGCACACTCCCGAAAGCAGCACCCACCGCCTCGGCCTGGTCCTCGCTCTTGTCCTTGAGCATGGCCAGGCCAAGCTTGGTGGCGCCCTTGGCCGCCGCCTTGCCACCGTTCTCCCGCAGACCGCTAGTGATCTCGGTGCGTCGTTCGGGAGATTGCCCTTGGTAGGTCCGCGCGCCCCAGGCGGCAAACGCGGTACCACCCAGCGCACCTGCCGCGATCAATCCGCCCTTCATGATCTCCCGAGCACCATTGGCGGGGCCCTCGGAGGGGAGCTCTTGAGCTGCAGCAGCGCTCTCGAGTGCGGCGCTTCGGGCCTCTCCTCGCGGCGTGGCGGTACCCTCGGGCGCATCGACAGAACGTTGCGCTGAAGCATCAGCCGCAGCCTTGTCCGTGCCTGAGGCATCGTTGGCGGCGGGCGTATCGGAAAACCAGCCGAAAACCGTCTTGCCGATCAACCCACCGACGCCTTCGCCGATCATTTCGCCGATCTCACCGCCGTACTTCTGGATCTGCTTGTTCCTGGTCAGGCCGCCCAGGAGCTCCGCTCCCAGATTGCCGAGTACGCCTCCAAGGGCTGCACCTGCGGCCTCGGCCTTGTCCTCGCCCTTATCCTTGAGCATGGCCAAGCCAAGCTTGGTGACGCCCTTGGCCGCCGCCTTGCCACCGTTCTCCTTCAGGCCCTTGGTGATCTCGCTGCGTCTTTCCGGCGTTCGGCTTTGATAGTACGAACGTGCTCCCCAGGCAGCGCCAGCGGCGACACCGACAGTACCGGCACCTACCGCTCCAGCCTTGAGCACCGTCAAACCCGCATTCGCCGACTCCAGAGGCACACGCCCCTGCTCCGCACTGCGCGCCTCGGGCGGATCACCCCGGGCCGGCCGTGGCGCGGTGCTCGTCCCCTCCAGCAAGGCCGCCTTGCGCTGCGCCAACGTCGGAACTGCTGATTCCTTGGCGACGGCCGCACTCGAGGCCACCACCACCGAACGCAGTTCCAACGGTTTGCGTCCAAGTGACAGATACAGCCTGCGCAAGCGCTCGACCTCATTCCCCTCATGGCGCAATCGCTCGATCTGCGCCTCATGGGCTCCTGCCTGGTCGTTATCCAGCCGCCTTTCGGCCTGGTCCACCTTGTCCAGTTCGAGCCCCAGGCGGATGACCTCGCCGATCAACCGTCCGAGCCGGGTACCATCCGCTTGCCTGCGCAGGTGCTCGACCTGAATACGCAAGCGCTCGGCGGACCTGCCCAACGTCTGGTTGCTGGTGACGCCGAGGGTGAACACCTGTGTGTTCGCCATAGGTTCCTCCTTGTCACTCCGCCAGCCACCAGACCATGTCGCTGTACGACATGGTCATGATTTCGCTGGCGGAAAAGTTCAGCTCCTTGGCCAGCCGCCTGGCGGCCGCCTTCTGCCGGGCAGGGTCAAACCTCGTCGTCCTGCACCAGGCGAAAATAGCCGGTCTGCAGGCGGCTGTAGTCCTTCAGGGCAAGGCCTTCGAGGTCCTTGACGCCGACTTCGGCGAGCGAGGCGAACAGGTTCAGTTCGCGCTGCTCGTCGTCAACTGCGCCGCCAGCTTGGGCGTTGCGGATATCACGCACCGTCGGTGCACGCAGCGACAGGCTGTCGACCTGCACGCCATTGGCTTCGCTGGGGCGCGACAGGCGCACGGTCACACGCTCGGCGTTGACGGTCAGCCATTGCGGCAGTTTCTTCGCTTGAGCCATCGAACGTTCTCCTTAAAGACCCAGGGCGGCGCGCTGGGCGGCCAGTTGGTCGACACCGTCGATCACCCGCTTCATGCCCAGGGCGTCGATTTCGTAGACCAGGCGGCCATCGACTTCGAGCTTGTAGTAGGTGACGGCGACGCTGTGCTTGATCTCGGCCTTGTCGCCAGACTTCCAGTCGCCCATGTCGATCTCTTTCAGCGAACCGCGCAGGGTGACGATGACCGGGTTGATCTTGCCCTTGAGGCCCTTGAAGGCACCGCGGAAGGTGCCGTTGAAGGCGGTGCCGTCGGCCAGGCCGAAGAACTTCAGCGACTCGCGACGCACGCCGGTGGTGGTGAAGGCGGCTTCCTGTTTTTCCATGCCCTGGTCCATCTCGACCGGCATGTCCATGCCGCCGGGGCGGTGCTCTTCCATCTTCAGGGTGAGCTTGGGCAGGGTCAGGCTGGGCACGTCGCCCTGGAAGCTGACGCCATCGACGAACAGGTTCAGGTTGGCCAGTGTTTCGGGAATCATTGCCATGTGGATGCGCTCCTTAAGCGGCGGAATCGAGGACTTCGGTCAGCCACTGGTTGGTGACTTCGACGCGGAAATTGGGGTTTTCGGCAGGCGGCACATCGGTGAAGCGGATGTTCCAGTACACCTTGCCCTGCTCCAGCTGGCTGGCGGTGTTCAGCTCCGGATCGGCGAAGACCTCGAAGTTGATGATCGCGCCCTGGTTCTTCAGGTCGCGCATGAAGGCCTGCAGGCCCTCGGTGACGTCCTTGACGTAGGTGGCGGTGATGGAGCGGTCGACGGCCCACTTGTGGCCGTAGAGGATCGCGTCCATGACGATGTCCATGGTCCGCACGCGGGTGACGAAGGCCCATTTCGGGTCGCTCGACAGGGTGCGGTTGCCCCACAGGCGGAAGCCGTCGTCGCGGATGATGGTGGCGATGTTGGCGTTGTTCAGCAGGTTGGCGCGGCAGGTGTCGTCACCATCGAGGAACTCCACGGCGCGGGTGGTGCCGGTGATGCCGACGAACTCCTTGTTCGACGGCGAGGCCCAGAAGCCGTACTCGCGGTCGGTGTAGGAGAACAGGCCGGCAACCCAGGCCGAACCCGGCGCGTCTACGGTGGCCTCGGCGGCGTTGTCCCAGTAGCGCACGCCCGGGTCGACCAGGAAGGCGCGCTTGGCGCCGAAGTTCTTGGCGTAGGCGATGGCCGCTTCGTCGGTGCTGTTGGGGCCGTCGATGATGGCGATGGCGCGCAGTTTGTCGGCCAGGGCTACCAGGGCGGTACCGACGGCTTGGGTGGAGCTGTGCTTGGGGGTGACCAGCAGGCGCGGCTGGGCGTTGAAACGGCTCTTGCCGTCGAGCAGCGCTTGCAGGCCGGTGCGCTTGCCGTCGGCCAGCACGTTGCCGATGATCGCCGAGGTCTGCTCGGCGGCGTCTTCGAGCTTGGCCACACCGCAGGCGACGATAACCGCCTTGGCACGGCTGTAGATGGCGCGGCAGGCCTTGGTGATCGCCGCGTCCTGGCCGAACGCCGCGACCGCTTCGCGCTCGCTGGTGATCAGAATCAGGTCATTGGCCTTGGCGGTGATGCCCGGGCCTTCGGTGAAGGTGTCGACCAGGCCGATGATCGAGGACGACGGCAGTGCGATGCTGCGGGCGCCGGTGTCGACGTTGGTCACGGTGACGCCGTGGAAGAATCCACTCATGTAGGTTTACTCCAGAAAAAAAGAAAGCCCCGCGAGTGCGGGGCCAGGATGGGGGCCGGTCCTGAAAGCATTCAGGACCGGAGTAAAACGAAGTGAAGAAAGCGAAGACATTCAGCCTTGCCGAATACCTGCACACCCCCTTCAGATCAGCTTCAAACGTCCAGGGTAGGCAGTGCTGCGGGGTCTGACAGTACCCCAGTAGATTGCATTCGTTTCCGTCTGAGTGGCGCCGACGTAATAGATTGCGCCGGTGAAACCATCACCTTTGTCGACCCCGACCTCAGCCAGATTACCGATGCCCTGAACGGCAGGAGCACTGGCATTGTCACCAGTGATTTTTGTCCCCATGCGCCAACTGGCGGCAGTACGGCCAGGATCGACCCCCCGCCCCTCATCGAGCATACGAAGAAACTCGCCGCGAAAATCCGGAATACGGAACGTTGAACTGCCGTCACCACGAGTCCAGGCACCCTCCATGCCAGCACGCTGCGCTTCATCCACAAGCATTCCCGATTGCTGAGCGTGGTCCCATAACCAGGGCCAGTCACCACGCCCCAGCAGCCGAGCGTCGGGCCGCCCCCAGCCTCCTGGGTTGGGCGCTGTCGTGGTTTCAAACGCGATACGTCCCAGCGGCGTGTTATCGAACCGGTCAAGTAGCAACCAGCTACCAGCACCATCACTGCGCAAATGCCAGAAATCACCGCCACCCAGCACCATGCAGAAGGGATAGCCTTCAGGGCGAAGGTGGGTATGGAACTTGATTTTCTCGCCGCTGGCGGCGTAGACCAGCAATACATTGGCGCTATTGTCGACGCGCTGTACCCGCACATCCATGATGCGGTTGGCCTTGGGCAGGGTGATCATGGTCTGGCCTGCCGAGGCATCTACAAGCAGGAAACCTGCCTCATGGACGTCCAGCACTTTGTTGCCACGGATGACCGAGTTGTTGATGCCCTGGACCGAAAGCATATTGCTTTCGATCGAGGCCAAAACGTCACTGCGGCTCATACTGACCTCCTGTCGAGTCCAAGAATGCTGGAGCTTGCGGGCGATGCGCAGAATCCGGGAACAAGTCAGAACCAGGCCAGTCGCGCAAAGACTGTCGATAGCGAAGCAACGCCTCGAACTGCTTCTCCGTTTGAGTCGTGACCAATCCCAGGCTTTGCTCCTCGTTGTATCGGGCGACAAACCACTGGCTACTGACCATTTGCGAATCGCGCCAGCCGCGCTCGATGCGGGCTAGTTCTTCTCTGTTGGGAGCAGTCCTTTCGATCAGGATCGGCAAGCCGAGGTCATCATGGCTACGGATCTTGTCCAGATCAGGATTGGCAATGACGGCCTCATACAAGGCCTCGGTAATCGGCACTGCATCGTCGGGCATCTGCAAGTGGACACCGCTAAGATAGGTAGACCCCGTCGACTGGCTATAAAAACGCTTCATGCATGCTCCCTGTCAGTAGCCGATAGCAAAGTAGGGACAGGCCGACAGCGTAGGGTTGCCCCAACCGGTCGAGCCTTTGGTGAAAGACCCCTGGTTGAGGGCATTGAGGCCTGTGCTTCTCAAATCCCGGAATTGCCAGTAGGTACGGGTAGTACCATTGGCGGGTGTGTAGTCAGTGGCTGCAACCCAGACGCAGCGATTGGGGAAGGCAACCGGAAAACTGATATCGACAGATTCCGTAGTGTTTGCGCTTGAGCCGTACTGAATGATCAATCCACCAAGCCAGCTGGGGAAAATGATGTATCCGTTCGTGCCAAACGACATGGAAAAGCCCCAACGCAGTTTCTTTGGCGTAACCGCGACACTTTCTACGACACCTGCATTGACCTCTGCCTGGGTGGCAAGCTTGATGGTTCCCAAGTTGCTTTCGGTTGCCTGGCCAGCCAGTGGCGCTAAAGCTGCAACATTGATATTTCCCTGGTTAACCGGCGCATTCCAAGCCTTGATGCACCACATGACCGCCAGGTTGCGCGGGCGGCTCATGCCTAGCATCCATGTACCGCTACCCGGTGTAACTGGCGTCAAGGAGCCCGTGTTGACCACTGTCAAACCATTCCAGGTAGCGTCGGCAACCCCGTCGTAACCGTAATCATTAGCCGTCTGGCCAGCAGATGGCGCCAGGGCGGCAGCACCTTGGCCACTGGCGGGCATGTCCGCAATTGCCAGAGAGCCCTTTTGCCATTTGCCCAGATCCCGACCTGGGTCCACGTCTCGCCCATGATCCCAGCCACGCAGGAACTCGCCTCGCGTATCTGGCAATCGGAAGAAGCCTGCTGGCTCTGCGCCTTTGTTGTACGTGGTGCCTAGGTAGGCCGCCAGGTCCGGGTAGGTCGCCATGCTTTGAAGGCTGCCATCGAGCTCGAGGTAACCGGCTGGTACCTCGGCCTTTGGGAAGGGCAGGATCGCACCGACTGGTGTCGAAGAGCGCAACGCCGTCAGTTCGGCGACGAGGGCCGCGACGTCGATCTGTCCTTGGTTCACTGGCGCATTCCACGCTTTGAGGCACCACATCACAGCAAGGCTACGGGGACGGGTTTCAGTGCCACCCTTGGCCGCAGCTGGAGCGAACACACTAGATACGAGTGTCGCATTAAGTACGGAACTACCTATTGTCCTCGCGGTTGCGCCCAGGTTACCTGTTGCACTCCCAGCGACGTTTGCCTCAAATGGCATCTTTCCAGTGCCGGCGTCAGCCGAGATCACCGCATGCTGGTGATCGAGCAGAGAATCACCGGCCCAGCTACCAACTGCCCTGCCCGGATCGACCCCCCGTCCATGATCCCAGCCACGCAGGAACTCACCGCGGGTATCCGGTAAACGGAAGAACCCTTCCGGCTCGTTGCCTTTATTGAAAGCCCCGCCCAGGTACGCCGCCAAGTCCGGATAAACCGACGCACTCTGGGTGCTGCCATCGACTTCGAGGAAACCGGCTGGCACCGAGCCCCTCGGGAACGGCAGCATGGCGCCCACCGGTAACGCCGACGCCGTGTTCAACAGCGCCTGAGTCTCGGCCTTGGTGTAGCTGTTCGCGGCCTGGAACGAGCTAAAGGCCAGGATTTCCACGGCCTCGCCCAGGCTGCTGGGTGTCTTGAAGGTGATCTTCTGGCCGTCGGACAGGTAGTCGGTAACCTCGCGACCATTGCGCAGCACGATGGTGCTGCCGATGGTGTGCGCCAGGCTGAAGACGGTCTGGCCAACCGACGCCTCGAACGAGAAACGCTCGAACGCCTTGTTGGCACCGACGCCACCGCCAAGCTGGAAGTAGCTGCCGTCGTAGTTCAGGTCATACAGGGCGCCGGCACGGATATCGCCGCCCACCAGGTCGACCAGGCCAGTATTGCCGGACTTCTTCACTGCCACGGCGGTCAGCCCGTTGATACGTGCCGTCACGGCGCCGGTGTTGGTGGCACTGGCCTGGAACTGAAAGCGCTGACCAGCGGCGTAGGCCGCTAGGGCCGACTCGCCGCTCTTAAGCTTCAGCGTCAGGGCATCGGCGGTACCGGTGGCGACACCGAGCCAGGCCAGTGGCCCCACGTCCTTGGCCGCGTCTGCACGGCGCAGGTACTGCGGGTGCGGGTCGGCCGCCTCCAGGTGCGCCTTGAGCTGGTTGCGCGCATACAACTCTGCCGCTTCGCGGGCTTTGTCGACGTAATCGCGAGTGGCCAGAACGATACTCGGGTCGATCTTGAGCGTCACATTGGCGAGGTTGCCGAACACCACATGCATGCGAATGGTCTGGGTACGTCCGGAGCCTTGCGCCAACAGTGGTTTGTAGCTGGGGGCCGGCTTGGCCACGGCAATGAAGTTGCCGTTGGCGTCTTCAAGCGCCAGCTCGCGGATCCACCAGCCGCCGGTTTCCGGTGGCAGAACCAGTTCGGCCACCAGCACTCCAGGGTCGGCGGGCGATTGATACAGGGCATTGAGTTGTGCCCGATAGACCTGGCGCACCAGCGCGGTTTGGGTTGGTTTGGGCGTTGGGTCGGGGGTCTGCGAAGGCTCGCCGCCAGCATCACCGATCAACATGTGGGTGATGTTCCAGGGCAGCCCCAGCACGGCGGTGTTGGCCTGCTGGGCGATGCCCACGTTGGTCAGGAACCCACCGAATTGGGTGGTTGAGTTAGCCATTGAGGTAGATGTCCAGTATGTCCGAGGTGTGGTCGTTCACCAGGTTGTAAGCGCCCAGGTGTATGTCGATGTCCGATGCCTGCCAGGGAAGTACCTCCAGCAGTTCACCGTCGTAGAGCGCGACGGCCTGATAGGCGGGGATGTGGCTTTCGAGGCTGATGTCGAGCCCGACCAGGTGCCGGCTGACCGGCTTGGCGTCCTCGATCAGTCGGGTCAGCTCTTGGTAGGTCTGTTCGTCGATTCCGCTGTCCGCCACCCCGACCTTCAGCACAAAGGTCCCCGGTACTCCGGCCGGCTGGGCCTGCCACCATTCCTGCACCTCGATCAGGTAGCCGAACGGTTCGACCACCCGCCGCAGGGCGCCGAGGGTGCCCTTGTGGGCGTGGACGAAGAACGCCGAGCGGATCACCGAGCGCTTGATCGCCTCGCTCCAGCTGTCGTCCCAGCGGTCCACCGACCAGGCCCAGGCCAGCTGGTAGAGCAGGTGCGCCGGGCAGGTGTCGGGGTTGTAGAGGGTGCGCAAGGCGGCCTTGAGGTCTTCGTCGGCGGCCACCTCGATGGCCCGCTCCAGTGGCGTGCGGTTGAGCGGCAGAAGACTCTGCATGTCAGCCACCCCGCCGCAGTTCGATGTCCGTGCACCAGGCGGCCTGGGCCTTGCTCGGGCGGATATCGCTCCAACCGACCAGCTCGACGCGGCTCACGCCGTCGATATGCAGTTGCGCGTCGATCCCCGAACGGGCGACCTCGACGCCCAGGCGTCGGCGCGGGTTGACCCAAGCCTGGAGACGGCGTCGGCACTCGCTGAGGATCGCTTCGAACTCCGGGCCGTTATCGGCCATGTGCAGCACCGCCTCGACGCGGTATGGCAACACCTCGGCGCTGCGCACATTGACCCGGTCGGCGACCGGGCGGATATCGTCGTCGTTGAGGTAGGCGTTGACCTGCGCCAGCAGCTCTGGGCTGGCCACGCCGTCGCTGTCCAGGCTCAGCACAGTGACATCCACCACCGCCGGCGACGGGCTTTCGGCGGTCGCGTCGGCGACCCGCCCCGAAGCGTTGCGGGCATGGAGGATGTAGCTGTTGCGCGGGCCGGCGGTGGTCAGGCCTTCGTAGACCAGCTGCACCCGTTCGCGCAGGGCGTCGTCGGATTCGAGCAAGGCCTCGGTCGGTGGGATCGCGCTCGGGTTCGCGACCTGGATCACCAGGCGCTGCAGGTTGACGTTGGCCGCCAGTTGGTCAAGGTCGCTGCCTTGGGCGTAGGCCAGCAGCAGCGCCTTGGCCGCGTCGTTGATACGCGCCCGGTTGAGCAGCTTGCGGTAGGCGCCCACCTCGAGCAGCTTGGTCACCGGGTCGCTTTCCAGGTTGGCGGTCCAGCCTTCACCCATCTGGGTGCGGAAGCTGGTCAGGTCTTCCTGGTAGAGCACCTCGAAATCAAGGTCTTCGAGCAGTTGCGGCGCGGGTAGTTTCGACAGGTCGACCTGGCTCATACGGTCACCTCCACCAGGGCGTCATCGCCCAGATAACGGCCGCTCAGGGCCAGGCTGACCTGGCCGTCGAGCATGGCCACCACCTTGACCCGGTCGAGCTTCAGGCGCGGTTCCCAGCGCCCCAGGGCGCGGGCTACCTCGGCCTGCACCGCGCTCTTCCAGCCCTCGTTGACCGGCAGGTCGATGTAGCGGCGCAGCTGGCTGCCGTAGTCAGGGCGCATGCGACGGCTACCTAATGGTGTGGTGAGGATGTCTTCGATGGATTGACGCAGGTGGGCCACGCCCGACAGGGGTTGGCCGGTGCGGCGATCCATGCCGATCATGACGCACCGTCGGTCACGGGCATGGCCCGTGGAAAGGTAGGCATAGTGTTCTCCTTGATGAGAAGGCCAGTTGCGGCCTTGGGCTGCCCAGAAACCACACGGCCTTCGCGCAACAGCTACCGGATAGCAGAGTCTGGTGCGCGGGCGGCGCATTGACCGCATGTCCGCCCGCGGGGGTCAGTTGGTAATCAGCAGATCCAGGCTGGTGGCGTCACATGCATTGCTGACCTTCCTGTCGATCACCAGGTAGAGCATCGAGGTGGTGGACACCTCGATTTCGCTTGCCTTGATGACAGCACTGCCGCCGTTGGCCAGATTGCCCGACTGCAACACGCTATCCCCGAGGTTGAGTGACCATGTGATGCCATCGCCACATGCGTTGTGCAGGTCGTTCACACGGCCAAGCACGTTGATCTTGCCGGCGATCGGGCTGGCCCAGCGCACGATGCTCTGGCTTTCGGCTCCCGGATGGGTCGCCACCTCGCCTTGCTTGAAGACGAAACTGCCACCAGAGCCTGTGAACGTGAAACTCTTCTTGATAACACTCACGTAGGCACCCGTTGCATCGTCCCGCCAGCAGGTGACGTTGGCGCCGCTGCAGGAATCTGCAACGAAGGTCGGCATCGGGGTGTAGTTGGCCGCGGCATTGACGGCGGTCTTGTTCTGCATGAACGACCAGGGCGAATCGGGTGCGGCATTCTGCGTCGCGATGTACATGTCCCGGGCCAGGTTCCACGACTGGGCAGTTGCCGCCCAGGCACCGGGGGCCATGACGCTACACAGCAGGGTGAGCGCGACTAGAGTGGGTTTGAATTTTTTCATGGTCTGATCAGATCCTTGTTCAGTGCTTGTGATTGGCGGTGTTGCCGGCCGTATCGATGATCCGGCTACCGCCATTGATATCGCCGCTGACCGTCAGCGGGCCGTTGATGGAGACGTTGCCGGAGAGGGTGATCGACGCGGCTTCGAGGGTGATGAGGTTGTCGCTGACCACCAGGGTGCTGGCGCCGACCTGGACCGTGACCTGGCCGCTCGGCAGCTGGATGTCATAGCGTTTGGCCAGCCAGTCGTAGGCCAGCGAGCCGCCGTCGTCGAAGCGCCAGACCTCGACATGGTCGCGGTTGTCCGGCGCCGTCCCGGCATTGCCGTATAACCCCGGGACGAAGGTGCCCTGGGCCGGTTCGCCGCTGGGGCTGATCAGCACACCCTGCTCGTCCAGGCTCGGTACCCGCCAGTGACGGGCCTTGCCGGCAGCCTGGGCATGCCAGCGCACCCAGGCACTGGTCCAGCCGCCGCCATCGGACACCCGCACTCGGGCTGCGACCAGGTCGACCGCGACCACCCGGCACGGAATCACCAGGCTGGCCAGCATGCGATCGTGCATGGCACTGGCGTAGCTCATGCCAGATCCTCCGGGGCCAGGTACTTGTGCTCGTTGCCGGGACCGGTGTCGGGGTACACGCCTAGCACCAAGCTGCCAGCGGGCTGGTCGGGCCAGGGCCAGCTCGGTTCGCCCAACAGCACCGGCTGCTGCCATTGCACGGCCCAGCTGCCGTCCTGATACTGCGCCCGCACGTCACGGGCGGCTTCGACGAAGTCCAGCCCCCATACCTGCTGACGCAGCAGGTCCATCAGTTGCGCGGCCAACTCGCTGCCCTGCAGGCGGCTATCCGCGCTGCCAGGGCTGGCTGCGATGTCGGCCTCGAAGGTAACTACCAACACCGAGCGGCCATCGCGCGGCGCGGTGTCGGCGATCATGCTGACAATGCCATGGCGCAAGGCCGGCAGCGCCGGTTGGCCAGCGCCCTGCGTATGCGCGGCGACCGTTGCCAGGCCAGGCATCGCCTCGCGAAGGGTCGCCGTCATGGTTGCTTGCAGAATCGACAGCTCGCTCATGCTCGCTCCTTGTCTCGTTGCGGGCCCAAGATGGATGCGGCCAAGGTCGACCGGCGTCGAAACGGCAGCACGGTCGGATCGTGGGTGGCGCTGGCGCGGGGCCAGGCCATAGCGTTTGCGCGGGCAAAAAAATACCGCCGGGTGGCGGTCGGTCGTCGAGCTCATCGGCACTATTGCGGGCGCCGCGGACGGTATTGGCGGCCAGGGAAACCCTCGGCCCCGTCCTTCCAGGCCCGCAGGGCGACCCGATAACCCCGCCAGTCGGCAACCGTAGTGCCGGGCATCGCGGCCGGGTCGTCATCGTCGAGCATCAGGATCTGTTCCGCTGCCTCTCGTAGTTGCGCGGCGACCCACAACCCCTCCTCGCCCTTGCTGACGGTCAGCGCCTGCTGGTCGATGAACTCCTGATACTCGCTGTCACTGATCGCGACCAGCCCGGGTTGCAGGTACTGGTCCACGGTTTCCTCGTTGTACGCATGGATCTGGCCGCTGTCGGGGTCTTTGTAGAACAACATGCTGGCGTTACCTCAACTCGAAGAAATGGACTAGGTTGGCAGCCCCATTGGCGGCGCTGACCGAGTAACTGGCGCCCGGGGGCACCACGGCAGTGGCGGTATTGACGTACACCCCTGCACCGCCTGCGTACTGCCCGTAGAGCCCAAGCCCATTGATGGTCAGGACCGCAGTGACGTTGGCCGCATTCGCCGGGCCGAACAACGCCGACACTTGGATTGGCCGACCGGTGTCGTTGGTGTAGGCGACCCCCGCTGCACGAGCCCCGGTCATGTTCTGCCAGGTCTGGCCCAGCCAGGCAGGCGTGCTGTTGACCCACACCCGCCACACGCCGCCCACAAGGTAACGAACCGCCGCTTCGTAGCCGGTCACCGAGTAGGCCACCTGGATGGCTTCGCTGGCGCCAGCCCGCCCCAGGTGCAGCACCGCGCCATAGGTGATTCCCGGTGGACGGTTGATGGCGTCATTGTTGAACCGGTACACCCCGCCCTTGCCCACCAGCGCGTTGAGGTCGGCTACGCTGAGCGCGTCGGCACCGATGCCATGGTCGCCTACCTTGAGTACTCGCCCCGGCGTGGCGTCCAACGCCGAAGCGGTGAGGCTGGCCGCCGCTGCCGTGCCAAGGTTCGCCGCGTTCGCATGGACGACCCAGGCAGTCCATTGGGCGTTGTTCACGTTGTATGCCCGCGTTGCGGACTTCCCGCTCACCGCCTCGATGGCCAGCTGAGTGACGAACCCGCTGGCGCTCACCGCGGTGTAGATACAGGGATAGGTGATCCCCGGCGGCAGGTTCGCCGCCGTGCCGCCTAGGGCCGACCACCAACCCGGCCCAGAGGCGTGGTTGCAGTCGGATACCTCGCGTGTCGCCGGGAAATGGCCGGTGAAGCCAGTGTTGTCCAATTCGGCGAAGTTGGCGTTGATACGGGTGAATGCGGTGCGGGCATCATCGCCATCGGTGCCGCTCGGCGGTGTGCCCAGTCTGACTGGATCGAGTGTCATGGTTGCTCCGTCGAATGCTGATGACGCGGTGATTTGGGGTACTTGTCCTTCACCCGCTTTACGTCCGAGTAAAAGGGCTCGGCCGCCGGAAGCTGGCCGCGGTGCATGGCATGCCACAACGCATCGAGCTGGTCGGCCAGCGAGGGGTACTCAGCGGCGCGCAGCGTCCTGTGGTCGGCCTTATGCGAAATCTTCATGTTCGAACCTCGCGTCCAGGTAGGGCCAGTGGGAGACAACGATCTGGTAACGCGCCGGGGATTCAAACTCGACCTCGATGGCCGGCGAACCGTCGGCGCGATACTCGACTCCGTCGATGGCGATCGTGGCACCTGCGGGCACGCCAGACAGAAACCGGCCATCGAAGGTGACCGGCATCTCGGGGCGGTCGATCACCGTGCGATCCTTGACATAGCGGCGTATGTCATCGGTATCGGTGTGCTCGGGCAGGTAGAGGCACCCCGGGTAGTACCTGGCCGCCTCCATGGGGTCCGGCCAGGTGATCGCTCGCAGGATCTGGCCGGTCGTCTTGTCGTAGTCGACGATCTTGATGGTGGAAAGCAACATCAGCGTTGGACCTCGAGAACCGTGATGGAGCGGTTGTCGCAACTCATGGACAACCCCGTGATCCCGCTGCCGTTAGGCGCGGAGAACTGCAGGCGCAGCTCGTTGTAGCCGGCATAGCCGGTAAGCAAGGCACTGGTATTGAAACTTGAGTTGGGGGTCATGGCCGGATCGCGCCCCGCCGAGCTGCAACGCCCCTGCAACCAGACCGCACCATTGAGCAGCACCCGCCAGAAACACCAGCCCGTCGACATCATCCCGACCTGGGCAGAGAAGGTGCAGAGTTTCTCCCAACCATTGCTGCTGAACCCCAGGGCCTGGACCTCGACCCAGGTGGGCGCGCCATGGTTGGCTGGGCTGTTGATCTGTGCAGCCGTGTAGGCCGAATAAGGCAAGGTGACCGAACGACCTGCGATCTTCAGGGTGTTGACCGACAGGTCGGTGATCTTCGCGGTATTGACCGACAGGTCGGCAATCTTGGCGTTGCTGACGGACAGGTCGGCGATCTTCGCCTGGGTGATCGCGGCATCGGCAATCTTGGCGCTGCCGATACTGGCGGCGCCGATCACCGAGTTGTCCATGAACACCTGGCCGTTGTTGACTGCGAACACCGACTTGGGCGTGCCACCGACCTGGTGCATCACTGCGAAACGATCAGCGAGGAACAGCACCTGGGACTGCATGCCGCCCGGGGTATTTTCCACGCCGATACCCATGCCGGCGCTGTAGTAGCGACCATTGACGTCGACGCCGACCTTGATGTTGCGGGTCGCCCGGACATCACCATCAAGCTTCACCTGCGCTTCGGAGGTGTCCTCGACCAAGGCCTTGGTCTCACCGACCCGTGCCGTCAGTGTCTGGTTGTCGCGCGCCAGCGCCGAAATGTTGTCAGACAGCGTATCGACGGTGCGCACCACGCGCGACAGGCTGCCGTCGACCTGGGCTTTGACTTCGGTGACCTGCCGGGCAATGGCTCGGTCGCCCTCACTAAAGGCGGCGTAAACCGACCACGCGCCGGCGTAGGAGCCGGTCTCACCTGCACGCCAGCCCGCCGAATCGCCCGCCATGTGCGGCTGCACCGCAGCCTCCACGCCAAGCACGCGGGTGGCCACGGCCGTCAGTTCACCCTCGATGTCCTCGACGCTTGTCTGCACCTTGTCAATGCGCGTGGCCAGGGCAGCCACCAGGTCACCCAGTGACGAGTACACACCCATGTATTCCCAGTAGCCGGCGTTGCTCACCGGCGTGGCGACGGGAACATCGGCCTTGGCCCGGTACAGTTTGCCCGCCTCCTTCACCAGCGACCCGGCGAGGTAGGCCACATCGGCCTTCCAGTCCGGCGCGCCGGCCAGGTCGGCCACCTGCGTCGACAGCGAACTGATCTGGCGCTGCAAGGCGGCGTCCGCAGCCTTGAGGCGCTCATTCACAGAACCCGGACCATCGCCATCAATCTTGCCGATCTCACTCAGCAGTTGCTGGCCAAGATGGGTTTCGCCGATCTTGCCGTCCAGGTACTCGAGAACTGCTGCGGCATCGTCGCTCGACTGGCCATGGACCCACTCGGACCATGGGCCGACGTTGCCGGTGCGATCCACCAGCCGGGCGCGGAAGTAGCGCTCCACTGCCGCCGCCATGCCCGAATGCAGGTACGTCGAAGTCGGATAGGCGAACAGGCCCAGCGCCACCGGGTTCTGCCCGCTGCTTTGCGAGGCCATTTCGATTTGCGTATAGGCCGTATCCTCGGCGCCTTGCGGGTAACCCCACTGCAAGCGAATGGCGAAGATCTCGGACGTGGCGCGCAGGAACGCCACCGCCGGTGGCAGGCCTTCCTTGCCCTTGAGTCCGGTCAGTTCCGAGTTGCGCCAGATCGACGTGATCTCGCCAACGCTGATCGCGCGCACGCGCGCCAAATAGGCGCCGGCATAAATGCCAACCACATCGACACTGGTGGTGCCCGTACGCGGCAGGCTGATCCAGTTGCCGTCATCCTTGCGCCACTGCACCTCGTAGGCCACCGCCCCCGCCACTGCCGGCCAGGTGATGGTCATGGTGCTGACCGCCAGGCCCTGGCTGACCACATGATGGCTGCTCAGGGTAACGCTGGTCGGCGCCGGCACCAGGTTGATCGGCGTGACACTGATCGGCCGTTCCTCCAGGCGCGCGCCGGTATCGATATGGTCGAACTTGCTCGGTTCGTACTGCACCGCACCGATTTCGTAGATCCCAGGTTCTGGGCACGAAACACTGGTGACGCGGTACAGCGGGATCGCCAGCTCTGGTGCATCCAGTGCCCAGACCAGCTCGGCCCGCGGCTTGCGGGAATACGCGGTGGTGAGGGTTATCCGCCGCCCGACAACCGACTCGATGGTGCGTCCTTCGCAGGTGCCGTCCGGCAGGTTGAGAATCAACCGGTCCCCAGGCTTGGCCTGAGTGTCGCGATCCAGGGTGACCTGCCGGGCAAAGCCGGCGGCGAGGCGCCCGCCCACTGGGCGACCGGCCAGCAGTTCGTCGGCCACCGGGATGACGTAGCCAGGCAAAGGGATACGCCCGTCCATACCGACCCGGAAGCTGATGCCGCGGTCACGCGAGTTGGTCAGCAGCGCCCATTTTCCGCGCCGCTGCGCTTCGGACTCGCGGGTACAGCCAATGGCACTGAGTTCAAGTGGGTTGTCGCCATACCGGCGCAGCAGCTTGTCGTCGGCCACCACGGTGACATCGGTGTCGTAGTTGTTCAGCGGGTTGTCGTAGCTGACCAGCGCACGGCTGTAGCGGCTGCGCTCCGAGCTGCTGGAATAGGAAAACTTGCCGTCGACGACATTGGCCCGGGTGTAGGCAAAATCGAAGTCGGTGGCCCGCGGCATATCGGCCAAGCTGTACAACTGGCCCTGGGCCCAATACGTCATGCCACGGTAGATCCCGGCGATGTCGCGCAGCAGCGACCAGGCCTCGGCCTTGCCCTGCAGGTTGAGGTTGCAGGTGAAGCGCGGCTCTTCGCCACCGCGACCGTCGGGCACCAGTTGGTCGCAATACTGGGCGATGCGGTACAGCTCCCACTTGTCGACCATCCACGGTTTGATGCGCCGGCCGAGACCAAAGCGGTCGTTGGTGGTGATGCCATAGGTGACCCAGGCCGGGTTATCGGTCCAAGCCTGCTTGAAGGTACCGTCCCAGATGCCCAGGTAGCGACGGCTCTCTGGGTCGTAGTTGCTTGGCACTGGCCATTTGCGTCCCTTGCACTCGACCGTCACCGCCGGAATATTGCGAAACTGCTCGGCGGAAAACTCGATGTACAGCAGCGCGGTATTGGGATAGCGCAACTTGGCATCGATCACCTCGGTCAGGCCGGCGATCTGCATGGTGTCGGCGACCTTGTTGGTATTCTGGTTCACCGTCAGGCGCCGCACCCGCAGGCTCCAGCCACGCTCGGCCTTGGGCAGGTCGATACGGCGGGTACGCTCATAGGTGCTGGAGCTCTTGCCATGCACGGCATCCTTGAGCACCTCGACATAGGCCCCGCCGTCGGTGGCCACGTCCACCGCGTACTCGATGCGGTAACCGTTGACGTTACCCGCGCTGTCCATGGCCTGCAGCGCCGGCCAGGCAAAACGCAGGCGTACCGCCGACAGGCGGATATCGTCAAGCGCGCGTACCCAGGGCTTGTCATTGCGCAACTCGATACCTTGGGTGATCTCGTTGTCCACCGAAGGAATACCGGGGATGTGCGCCTGCTCGAGCGAACCCGGCCGCCATTCCCATTTCACCCCGGGGAAGTTGTAGTTGCCGTTGGCGTCCATAAGCGGGGTGCCGTCCAGGAAGATGTCCTGGGCGCCCGGGGTGCCCGCGAATTCACCTTCACCCACGGCGATAAGCATCTTGGCGACTGCGACAGAGCGCAGGCTGTCCGGCGCCTCGACAGGCGCCTTGGGCTGTTTCTGACCACCTTTGCGGCCGGTGATCACAGGTTTGCTGATTGCGCCCATGAGTTCCTCCAGGCGTAAAAAAACCGCCTCCAAGGCGGTTGGCTAGACAGGGCTGGATGGCCAGCGATCACGCCAGGGCGTCGATCTGGTCACGCGCATCGGCGCGCTGGCGGGCAATGTCCTCGGGCATGGCCTTGCCGGTTTCCAACTCGCGGATGACATACCAATCGGTATCGCGCAGCCAGCGGGCCAGCTCGGCACGCCGGCTGTCGTTCGCGGCCTGGCGCTGGTGAGCCTGACGCACCTCGGCACTCAGCGCTTGAGTGAAATCAATGTTCATCGCTGCTGGGCTCCTCGCATTCCGGCAACTCATAGCGTGGCAAGGCCAGCAGGCCATCCGCTTCAACCTGTATTGGCTGGGGGAAGCGCGTGGCGAGCGGTGCGCGCGCCCCGTGGGGCAACATCAGGGTCAGGTGCAGGCGCCCCTCGATGCGCCTTACATCGCCATGGAACCACGACGAGGCAATGGCGGTGCTTGGCAACGAAGCCCCTTCCGCCAGCGGGGTGAAATCGAAGGTCTGACCATTGAGTGTCAACGCGTCACCCTTGACCGCAAGTGTCAACGGCTGATCGTGGCGAATCGGAACCAGGTTGATGATCATCAGCGCCACCTCCCAGTGGCCGTGTAATGGAAGATCACGCCCGCCGTGGTCGCGTGGCGATAGGTCCAGGAGCGAAACGCCATGGAGCTGGCGGTGACCGACATATAGGTGCCGTTCATGTTGATGAGCCCGGCATCGGCTTGCGAGCCGCTGCCAGAGGCCGATATCACCGGATTGGCGACTACCCTGGGCACCTGGGCGAAGGCTGCAGCGAACACCACGTTGACAGCAGCTTCGGCGTTCAGCGGTGCGGCAGGGAAGACGAAGTCGCCCGCACACAATAAGCTGCCATCGGCGAACTTGGTGTAGCTGCCATTGGCGTTGACGCCGGACTCTATGAGGCCACCGGCAGCAATGCCGGACACCGCCCCGAGACTGTTATGGCTGGTGTAGACCCGAGCGAAAGCAGGTGCGGTCGTAGCGTTCTTGCTGATCGAGCGGTAGAACAACTCGTTGGTCGACACCCCCATCGCCAACTGGGTGCTCCATTGCGGGTCGGCATGCCATAGCGTTTCGAGCACGCTCAACGCACCGCCTGGTTCCCCCGGCCCCTGGTAATACCCGTACAAGCCAGAATGTGGCTTGTGCGTGTCGATTCCGAGGCCACCGATGTTGCCCCCGCCTGGCAGCGTCCTGCCGCCCTGGCCCGAGGCAC
Source organism: Pseudomonas sp. WC1 (assembly GCF_050586565.1). Classification (NCBI taxonomy): domain Bacteria; kingdom Pseudomonadati; phylum Pseudomonadota; class Gammaproteobacteria; order Pseudomonadales; family Pseudomonadaceae; genus Pseudomonas; species Pseudomonas sp. WC1. The sequence goes on along the minus strand of NZ_JBOBDQ010000009.1, from coordinate 28,450 downwards.
TGATCCAGTGCCCCCAGGTGTTGTTGTTGGGGTTGAAAGTACGCACCGCCTGGTCGCCATGGATGACATCCACCGCCTCCTGGACGATGGCGCCGTAGTCGGTCGTGCTGACGCGCAAGAGCACATAGGTCAGCCCTGGCGGCCGGTTGCTGGAAGTGCCGGAAGTCGCCAGCCACAGCCCCGGCGACAATGCCAGGTTGCAGTCCTGGATGGCCCTGTTGCCATCGACCGGGCCACTGACGCCCATACCGTCCAGCGTCTTGAAGTTATCGTTGATGCGGGTGAAGGCCGTGCGTGCACTATCGCCATCGACGGCGCTGGGTGGGGTGCCCAGGTTCACTTGCTGCATGGGCATGTTGCCTCCTGATGCGGAAGGTTCACTGGCGGTCCTCGGCATAAATCGCCGCACTGATGATTGCTCCGCCCCAGCGTCGCTTACCCACGCACAAGGCCACCGGATTGCCGGAGGCCGTGGTGTTGCGAGCGCTGCCAAAGGCATAGCCAGGGGTGTTTTCCGGCCCCGCGCTCATGCTCAACCCTTTGGGCTGTGGGCTGAGCAGTTGCATTACGCCGCCCATGGCCATGGAAAACCCCACGGTGGCCATCGTGCCCCAACCACCGGCAGAGAATGGCAGCGAAGCGCCGTTGGTGGCGATTGCCGCCACGGCGATCAGGACAACACCAATGATGGTCTGCAGACTCCCGGCACGCTTGCTGCCGACAACAACGGGCACAATTCGGATCTCGTCGCGCGCCTGGAAATCCAGTTCGGCCTCACCGACATTGCGCTTGTCGCTGTAGACGGCGAACTCCAGGCCGCGCGAACCGGCATTGGCAAGAAAACGCTCAAACCCCGGCAACTGGACGCACAGCGCCTTGATTGCCTCGCGCGGGGTGCGCACCGCCAGTTCGAAGGTCTTGCCGAACCGACGCAATTGGCCGCTGAGCCGAATGGTGGTCAGCGGTGAAGGGATGATGGCTGCAGCTGACATCGCAACTCCTTGTGCAAGAAGCGGCCGCCTCGAGGCCGCGAAAAATGGACCTGTCGCGCCGTCTCAGTCCGCCGCGGCGGCATCGCGATGACGCAGGACCAGGCGGGTACGGTCGAGCCAAGGGCCACCGAAGACGATGATCTCCGAGGGGCGGCCATAAAGGTGGTGTAGCAGGAACGGGCCCATGCCACATGCTGGCCAGCGCTCATCCGGCAAACGCGTATCGCCGCCCAGGTAGATGCCCGCGTGATTAGGGTGTGCGGTGCGACCGATGGCCATGACGATCAGGTCACCACGCTGCGGTGCCTGGACCCTGACGAAGCCGGCGGCCGCATAGGCCTGCTCGTACAGGCTCGGACCATTGGCATCCTCCCACCAGCCGTCCTCGCGGTCGTAGGCGGGGAAGGTCAACCCCCACTCGCGCCGGTACCAGTCGGCGCAGACCTGCCAGCAGTCCCATAGCCCGTGGACGAACGGGCGCCCGAGCAAAGGTGTTTCGCCCTGGGGCTGCAAGGTACGCAGATCACCCTCGGGCCAGGACAGGATGTGCCACGGCAAGCCAGTGGCTTCGCACATGGCCAGGTCCCGGTTGGAGGGGCGGCTGCTGGCATCGGGATGCGAATGCACCACCGCGACGATCTCGCCCAGGTCTTCCGCCGCCGCATAGTCGCGCGGATCGATGCGGAACTCTTCACCGGGCTCGGCGGCGGTGTTGCGGCAGCGCTGGTAGCATTGCCGTCCAGCCCGCTCCACCACCAGGCCGCAGGCCTCCCTCGGGTAGTCGTCTGCGGCATGCTGGCGGAATGCTTCAAGCAAGTAGCCGTTCATGGCTCAGTTCCGGGCGATCAGCGAGACCGCAGGGAAACCGCCATGGGGCAGCTCGGCGGCCGCGCCGAAGCGCAGCTTGCATGAGGCAAGTCCGCCCTTGCAGCGATCCTTGGCAGGGTCGTCCACCGGTCGGTCCTCATCATCGAACAGACGATTGCCGGTATAACCGCAGTTCGGCCCACGGTAGCCATTGGTCATCGCCCAGTGGCAATAGGCGGTCATCTGCCTGCCGGGCAAGCCGTGGCTGTCGATCTCGCCGGGCGACGAAAGCTCCCACTGCACCCGCTCATCGTCCTCCTCGATTTTCTGGTCGATGAACCAGACTTCAAGTGCTTCCTGGGTCGGATCTGCCTGCGGGTTACCTGCGGCGAAGTTGCGGGCGTCCAGGTACTGGCCAAGGGTTTGGCGCAGGGTCAGTTTGAACTTGAGCAAATCCTCGAAGGCCAGGCACAGCGCGGTGATACGCCCATCGACATTGCCTGCGGTGAATTTTGGTCGGGTCGCCCGACCATTGCTGTTGGCGCCAATGCCGTCGATCTGCACGGGCCAGGCCTTGTACTCCAGGCCTTGCCACCAGATAGAACGGGCCGGCAGCTGGGTGGTGTCGCCCACCGTTGCCAACTCGCCAGGCTCATGGGCGATGGCATGCCCGTGAAAGCGCAACGTGTCGGCATCGAACTCGCTGCCGTCGATCTCGAACAGGACAATCTCCGCGCCGGGTTCGAGGGTCTGGATATCAGTGATCAACGCCATGGCTGAAGCCCTCCTGGATCATGGGTGGAACGCCTGCTCGAAGGTGGCGCTCAGGCTGTACAGGCCACCGCCCTTGGCGGTTGGCTGATAGCCCTTGCAACGGAACAGCGCAGGCTCGCCAAGAGGCGCGGTCCAGCGGAAAGCCCGGCTGCCAGAATGGCGGTCGAGGAAGGCGGCGATGGCGCGGATCTTCGCTTCGTCGCCGGTAAACACCAGTGGCCAGGATTGGCTGCGGTTGTTGATGCCGTCGCTCACCGCCTGTTGATAGCCATCGCCGAACTGCACCGTGCGCACACGGTATTCGACCTGGCCCATCGGTTCGGTCCTGGGGCTCCAGTTGAAGGTTTCCATGTAAGTTCTCCTTGATCAGCGGCCGTGAATCGCGGCCCAGATCTGCCCACCGGGCATCAGCTCGCGGGAAATCTGTTCGCTGGCGCCTTGGCGAGCGGCGCCAGCATAGGCGCTGGCCAGGCGCTGTGCATTAGCCTGGCCGGCCACCGCGCTACCCTCGCCGGCGGCGACGTTGATGGTCTGCTGGATCACCACTTCGCTGCTGTGGCGGGTACCTGCGCCGTCACCCACCGCGCGCACCCCCAAGGCACCATCGGCACCACGGCTCAGGGGCATGATCGCCTCCGGGCCGGCCTCGCCGAACAACGCCATGGGCGCCAGGGTCGGAGTGGTGGCGATGCCGTTGGTGAAGGCGCCGCCCTTGGCAAAGGTGGAAGCCCCGTAGGACAGGCCGGCAGTGTTCAGTTGCGGGTTGAAGACGGTGGTGGTGCCGCCGACGGACATGCTGCTCGCCGCTGGCGCGGCGCCGTTGCCCAGCCAGGCACCGACCAGATTCATACCGAACCCGAACAGGCTGCTCAGTGCCTTGGACGCGGCCGTCTTGGCGGCCAGCGCAGCCATGTCGGCCAGCACCGACCTGGCAAAATCGGAGAACGACAACTTGCCGGTGGTGGCAAAGGTCTGCACCGCGGTGCCCATGCGCTCGAACACACTTGCGAACACCGCCTGCGACTGCCCGGCGACATTGCTGGAAGCATCCAGGTACTCGTCCCACGCGGCCGTCGCGCCGACCGTCCAGTCGCCACGGGCCTGCTCCATCATCTGGTAGTCGTTGAGCACCTGGTTGGTCAGGTCGGCATGACGTGTGCGCAACGCTTCCACTTTCTGCAGATACTCGTCGCTGCCTTGATCCGCCGGGTTGTCTTCCTCGAGCTTGCGCTTGGCGGTGTAGTACGCCTCTTCGTAGCCATTGAGCTTGGCCGCCAGCGCGCCCTTGCGCTGACCCATGCCGAGTTGCGCCACCTGCAAAGCAGCGGCGTTGTGCATCGAACGCAATTCATCGCTGTATGGCCTGACCGGGTCGGGCTGCTGCGCCTGGCTCCAGTCTGGCGGCTTGTAGGCTGCCTTGAAGCGGTCGAGGGCTTTTGTCGAAACGTCCAGGCTCGCGTCGGCGACTCCCGCTGCGTTCTTCAGGTACTGGTTGTTGAACGCCTCGACATTCTTCTGCATCTGGCGCAGGGTGCGGTCACTGAGGGCCGAAGCCCTGGCCAGTGCTCGCTCGAGGCTGGACAGATCGATGGTCGGGCTGAAACTGGCAAGGTTGGTTGCCATGGGCCTACTCCCTGATCATGAAAAACCCGCCGTGGCGGGTTTCGTGAAGAAGGTGGTGCCGGTCATCAGCACCACTGCTGCATCGCACACTCGAGCGACACCCCCTGGCGTCGCTCGTGCGGCATGAAATCGATCAACTCGGCGGTACCCCCGGCGTGATGGTTGGCCTGCAGCGCCAGCATGGCGATGCAGGCTTCCAGTCGGCGACCGCCGTGCAGTGACCCATGGCGCTGGATGTACAGCGCCCAGTCCCTGGCCTCTGCATAGCTCACCCGCTCCTTGGCCTCGCTGATCGTGCGGCCGCCGATGCCGTTGAGCACCAGTTCGTGCCAGAACTCATCGGCGGCCGTCAGCTCTTTGCCGGGGTGTTACCCGTGCCGTTGACTTCATTGATGGCATTGAGCAGCAGGAACCCCAGCGACGGCTCGAGGTTGAAAGCGTCCTCGACGCTCAGCGACTCCTCGCCGTCCTCGCCAAGACCGATTGACGCAGCCAGGTAATGGGCATTTCGGCTATGGGATGAACCCTGCTCATCAAACAGGCGCTCGATCACCCCGAACGAATGGCGGCGCACGTGCACCACCAGCGTCTGGGCAAGCATCTCGCCGGTCAATGGGTCCGGGCGGCTCCAGGCCACTTCCTTGCGCACGCGCTGGCTATCGACGATGCCGCCCAACGCCTTGAGTTGATGGATGTTCATTCAGTCCTCCGCGCTCAGGCCTTTTTCGCCCAGGTGGAACCGCCGGTACGCTGGATGCTCACCGAGGTGGTGACCACCGAGTTGAGGGCGAAGTTGAACGGGAAGTCGGCGACGTAGCCTTCGAAGGCGAACCAGGTACGGGTGGCCGGCAACTCGAAGCCATCACCTTTGCTGTTGAGGGTGGGCGCGATGTCCTTGCCATCGGACCAACCCACCACCCATTTCACAGTGGTGTTGCCGCTGGCTTCGGACAGCTGGTGCAGGCGCACGTGGCTGGCGTTGGCCGGGTCGGCGTTGAGGCCAAGGGTGGCGGTGCCTGGGGTACGCAGGCCCTTCTTGTAGGTGCGCTCGGCGGCATCGAGGGAGGTGTCCTCGATCTGCTCAGCCGGGGCGCCGCCCGGTTCGAACGAGGTCACATGCTCGACTTCCAGCACGCTGAGCGGGCCAGTGCCGGAGACCGGTGGAACCAGCGCGTAGATCTGGGTGCCTTGGGTAAGAATCGACATAGGGGTGTTCTCCTTGAACATGATGAAAGCCGTCGCGGGGAATCCCGGACGGTCGGTGCTGCAGATGAAGGTGCAGGAAGGGGGTCAGGCTGGGTTGGAACCATCGAGGTAGGGTGGTGCGTCCGGGTCCGGTTCACGGCTCTTCAGGTAGGCCACCAATTGCTCGTTGCTCAACGCCAGGCGCTCAATCGACTGCCCCAGCACGGTCTGCACCGAAGCTTGGTTTGCCAGTGCGGCCAGTAGAGCTTCCAGCTGTGTTTCGTTCATGCAAGGCTCCTTGCTCAGCGCCCGCGCTCATCGGCGTCGGTGCCGGCATCCGGTTGCTCGATGCCCAGGCGGCGGGCCGCCCAGCGTTCATAAAGGCCGATGGCGACATCGGCGCCAGCCATGGCGGTGAGGCAGCCGAAGGCACTGGCGCTCCAAATGGACATGCCGCTGGCATACAGCAGCATCACCGTGGAAACACCGCAGACCATGCACGCGCCGGAGCGCAATGCCAGCCGGCGCAGCAACGCCCAGCCCCGTGCCCCGGCCTTGTCGGCCCGCCACATCTCGCCAGATAGGCCACCCAGCAACGCCAGGACGATCACCAGCCAGAGCGGCATGTCGAGCAATGCCTGTTGTTCACTTGTCAAAGTCCTGTCTCCTTGAAATATGGCCATGTTCAGCCCTCCATTGATTGAATGACCGGCATGTCGGGAAGGTCGGCGACCAAGACATGCAGCATCAGCGTGCTGACCAACCGGTACGGCCGATCATCACGGGTCACGCTCACCAGGAGCTCGCCGGATTCGTCGTACTCGATCACCACATCGGCCTTGCTATCCATCTGGCTCAGTGAATAGCCCCAGCCCACGCTCACTGGCGGGAATGGCACCAGCCCCTGACTGCCGGTAATCCGGAAAACCCCTTCGCTGACCAGCGCCGATGCGAGGGCGACACCTGGGGGCGTGATGTCGTAAGTGCTGCCGTCATTGAGCAGCGTGATGATTGCGCGCATTCAGGCCACCTTGATCGTGCCGTCGTTGCCGACCTTGCAGTTGGCTGTATTGAGGGTGGTGGTCAGCTTGAACGCCGCCTGGACCAGGGAAGCCGCCGGCGCCGGGGCGTCGAAGTCCACTTCCCAACCGGTTTCCGTACCTGCGGCCATGGGCAACGCCCCGGTATGCAGGCAACTGACTGCCAGGCGGGGGTAATAGACCGCCTTGGGGAACTTGATGTACAGGTTCGCCATCCCGCCTTCGGCATACAGCACCACTTGCAGGGCAGTGGCCGATGCCAGCGTGGCGATCGCTGGCGATGCACTGTCGAGCAGGCCGAACGCCGAATTGACCACACCGTTGTAGAAGTACCAGCTGAGGTCGAGGGTGACCGGCGCGGTGTAGGTGTCCAGGCACCCCTGCAATCTGACCACCGGGGCGATGCCGCTGACCGCCGGGACCTGGGTGCGGATGGTCAGGGATGTAACGTTGGCCGACGACGACGCAACGCCGACCTCCCTGTACAGCTGGCCGGCCAGCGCTGAATAGTTTGCTTGCAGCGCTCGATCCTTGATCTGGGCCAGGTTGCGATTGATTTTCTCGAAGGCCGAACGTGCCGTATCGCCGCCCAGCCCGCTGGGCAAGGTGCCCAGACTGATGGTTTCGAAAGCCATTTCACCTCCGTTGCGATGAATTCGCATGAATGATGCCGACGATGACCACAGGCCTTCGCATTTGCCTCGGCATTCCAAAAAGCCCGCTTCGCAGGCTTTTCAGTAATGCGTTGTCGAACCGCCGGCCACGACTGGTGACGCCGCACGGCTCCGCTTCAAATTAGTGACTCCGACCGCGGCCGCCTGCCCGCCGGATAACTGATCGTGGTGCTTTACGCTGCACACCCGGGCCAGTTGCCAACCCTCTGAACAGTCGAGGCCTGTTCATCGCTGCCTGTGTAACAACCGGTTGCTGACCGGCTTGAGACACAGATTATGCATGCATGCATATGCAGTCAATGCATTTTTAGAAATATTTATGCACTGGCATTTGCCGAAATGCATGAAGGCCTTATCGGATGCGGCGTGTAGGGTTTTTCTGAGGACGAAAAAAAACCCGCCGAGGCGGGTTTTTATCGAGGATCGGTATCAACGAGCGTACATGCCCCACCAGAAGACGTGGCCGAGGAGGCTGATCTGCTCTTCCTGCATCTGCTGGAAGCTGTAGTCTTCGTCAGGGTGTTCGTCGCGGTTGAAGCTGCGCAGGCGAATGCCGGTAGGCAGGCGGTACACCTGTTTCACCCGCAGCTGCCCGTTGTGGTTGATGGCATAGAGGTCGCCGTCGATGATGTCACCGATGGTGCATTTGCCGGTGTTGACCCCGACCGTGGCGCCGTCGCGCAGCACCGGCAACATGCTGTTGCCACGCACCGTCACGCACTTGGCATGGTCGAACTGCACGCCATTGTGGCGCAGGCTGCGTTTGCCGAAGCGCAAGCGAGCATTCTCGCTTTCCTCGATGACGAATCTTCCTGATCCTGCTGCCAACTCGACCTCACGAAGAAAAGGCACGGACACCTCGTCGTCCTCGACGGGTGTTTCATCGTCCCACAAGCTGATGTCGCTCAGGGCCGCATGGCCTTGAGTGAGAGGGGCCGCGTCACGCGATTCGCCCAGTTCGACGCGGCCGCGCAACTGGTCGGTGCTCACGCCGAAGTACTCGGCGATCTTCGAGACGTGCTTGTCCGAAGGATCGACGATCTTCTCGCTGAGAATCCGCGACAGGGTGGATTGAGGTACACCCGTGCGCCGATGCAGCTCTGTGGGGGACAGGCCGTGGCGGGCGAGCAGTTCTCTGAGTACGGAGGCTACGTTGCGTTTTTGCATAATACGCATAATGCATCCGTGGCAGCGCAAATGCAATGGCCAGGCAAGCAGAAAACAAAGGTTGCCCCTCCCCCGGGCCATCGCTATCGTCGCGATTTCTCACCATGGATCGGAAAACGGCATGGACCTTTCGCCGCGACGCCGCTGGCCCACCTACCTGTTTGTCGGGTTGATCATTGCGTTGATGGGAGCCCTGAACATACAGGACTGGCCGTCCTTTGAAAGGCCACGACGGGTCTTTAGCCGAGGCTTCGTGATGTTCTGCGTACTGGTGGTGATCATGGAACTGATCCTCCTCAACCAGTTCTTTGGCCACCCGGGCTGAGGCCAACGCCTGACAGCCCGCGCAGATTTGCCCCACCCATCCAACCTGCGCCCAGCGGAAAAAGCCTGTACCATTGACGGTTTCGAAATTTGCCACCAGACCACCCGCTGTAAGGCCCTGAATGTCTGATCTCTCCGCACACACCCCGATGATGCAGCAGTACTGGAAGCTGAAAAACCAGCACCCGGACCAGCTGATGTTCTACCGCATGGGCGACTTCTACGAGATCTTCTACGAAGATGCGAAAAAAGCCGCGAAACTGCTGGATATCACCCTGACCGCCCGCGGGCAGTCGGCGGGCCAGTCGATTCCCATGTGCGGGATTCCGTTCCACTCGCTCGAAGGCTACCTGGCCAAGCTGGTCAAGCTCGGCGAGTCGGTGGTGATCTGCGAGCAGATCGGCGACCCGGCTACCAGCAAGGGCCCGGTGGAGCGCCAGGTGGTGCGCATCATCACCCCAGGCACGATCAGCGACGAGGCGTTGCTCGACGAGCGTCGCGACAACCTGATTGCCGCCTTGCTCGGCGACGAGCGGCTGTTCGGCCTGGCGGTGCTGGACATCACCAGCGGCAATTTCACCGTGCAGGAGATCAAGGGCTGGGAGAACCTGCTGGCCGAGCTCGAGCGCATCAACCCGGTGGAGCTGCTGATCCCGGATGATTGGCCGCAGGGCCTGCCAGCGGAGAAGCGCCGTGGCGCACGGCGCCGCGCCCCGTGGGACTTCGACCGTGATTCGGCACGCAAGAGCCTTTGCCAGCAGTTCGCCACCCAGGACCTCAAGGGCTTTGGCTGCGACAAGCTGACCCTGGCCATCGGCGCCGCCGGCTGCCTGCTGAGCTATGCCAAGGAAACCCAGCGCACCGCCCTGCCCCACCTGCGCAGCCTGCGCCATGAGCGCCTTGACGACACCGTCATCCTCGATGCCGCCAGCCGCCGCAACCTGGAGCTGGACATCAACCTGGCCGGTGGACGCGACAACACCCTGCAATCGGTGATCGACCGCTGCCAGACCGCCATGGCCAGCCGCCTGCTGACCCGCTGGCTGAACCGTCCGCTGCGCGATCTGAAGGTGCTCAAGGCGCGCCAGGACTCGATCCGCTGCCTGCTCGACGGCTACCGCTTCGAAAAGCTGCAGCCGCAGCTCAAGGAAATCGGCGACATCGAGCGGATCCTCGCGCGTATCGGCCTGCGCAACGCCCGCCCGCGTGACCTGGCGCGCCTGCGCGACGCCCTCGGCGCCCTGCCCGAGCTGCAGAACGCCATGGCCGAACTGGAGGCACCGCACCTGGCGCGCCTGGCCGCGATCACCGGCACCTACCCGGAGCTGGCCGGCCTGCTGGAGCGGGCGATCATCGACAACCCGCCGGCGGTGATCCGCGACGGTGGCGTGCTCAAGACCGGCTACGACAGCGAACTGGACGAATTGCTGTCGATCAGCGAGAACGCCGGCCAGTTCCTCATCGACCTGGAAGCCCGCGAGAAGGCCCGCACGGGCCTGGCCAACCTCAAGGTCGGCTACAACCGCGTGCATGGCTATTTCATCGAGCTGCCGACCAAGCAGGCCGAACAGGCACCCGCCGACTATATCCGCCGGCAGACGCTCAAGGGCGCCGAACGTTTCATCACCCCTGAGCTGAAAACGTTCGAGGACAAGGCGCTGTCGGCCAAGAGCCGTGCCCTGGCCCGCGAGAAGATGCTCTACGATGCCTTGCTCGAAACCCTGATCGGGCACCTGGCGCCACTGCAGGACAGCGCCGCGGCGCTGGCCGAGCTGGATGTGCTGAGCAACCTGGGCGAACGCGCCCTGAACCTGGACCTGAACTGCCCAAGCTTCGTCGATGAGCCGTGCCTGCGCATCGAGCAGGGCCGCCACCCCGTGGTCGAGCAGGTGCTGACCACGCCATTCGTGGCCAACGACCTGGGCCTGGACGACAGCACGCGCATGCTGATCATCACCGGCCCGAACATGGGCGGTAAGTCCACCTACATGCGCCAGACCGCGCTGATCGTGCTGCTGGCGCATATCGGCAGCTTCGTTCCGGCAGCCGCCTGCGAGCTGTCGCCGGTGGACCGTATCTTTACCCGTATCGGCTCCAGCGACGACCTGGCCGGCGGGCGCTCGACCTTCATGGTCGAGATGAGCGAAACCGCCAACATCCTGCACAACGCCACCGACCGCAGCCTGGTGCTGATGGACGAAGTCGGTCGCGGCACCAGCACCTTCGATGGCCTGTCGCTGGCCTGGGCCGCCGCCGAGCGCCTGGCCCAGCTGCGCGCCTACACATTGTTCGCCACCCACTACTTCGAACTGACCGTGCTGCCGGACAGCGAGCCGCTGGTGGCCAACGTGCACCTGAACGCCACCGAACACAATGAACGCATCGTGTTCCTGCACCATGTGCTGCCGGGCCCCGCGAGCCAAAGCTACGGCCTGGCCGTGGCGCAACTGGCGGGCGTGCCGGCGGCGGTGATCCAGCGTGCCCGCGAGCACCTGGGCCGGTTGGAGACCACCAGCCTGCCCCATGAAGCGTCGGTTGCAACGCCGCGCGACAATACGCCTCACGTGCCGCACCAGAGCGACCTGTTCGCCAGCCTGCCACACCCGGCCATCGAGAAGCTGGGCAGGCTGGAGCTGGACGACATGACGCCGCGCCAAGCTATCGAAATGCTATATCAACTGAAAAACCTGTTATAACGGCCCACCGCGCAAGCTGGTAGAATCCGGCGCGGTTTGCGAAGGCTGCAGGTTATTAGCCTGGTCTGCAGCCAGCACCGTGAACCGCGCTGCCCTGGAAGGAAGGGCAAGCTGCCGTCGCCTGAGGAGAGAATTAGAAATGACCTTCGTCGTCACCGACAACTGCATCAAATGCAAGTACACCGACTGCGTGGAAGTCTGTCCGGTGGACTGCTTCTACGAAGGCCCGAACTTCCTGGTGATTCACCCGGACGAATGTATCGACTGTGCGCTGTGCGAGCCTGAGTGCCCGGCCCAGGCGATTTTCTCGGAAGACGAAGTGCCGTCCGGCATGGAGAACTTCATCGAGCTGAACGCCGAGCTGGCCGAAATCTGGCCGAACATCACCGAGAAGAAAGACGCCCTGGCGGATGCCGAAGAGTGGGATGGCAAGCCTGGCAAGATTGCCGATCTGGAGCGCTGACAGCGCCCAGGTACGAAAAAGGCCCGCGAGGGCCTTTTTTCATTTTCAGCAGACAAAAAAAGGGGCGGTTTGACCCGCCCACATTTTTTCCGTAGTCCCTGTATGTCCCAATCATCGTCCTGATGAATCGCATCCCGCGATGTCCTTGGCCATCATCCGTGAGAGCCTGTGTCAGTCCGTAGACACAGTTCGAATACTAGCGATTCCCCGCCTTGGGACAAGCAACGAATATCTCAGGATGATTCAGGCGTAACATCTTCTGATATTTATAAAAAATATATATTTCAATTACTTGGAAAAATTACGCCACTGGAAACGACATTGATTTACTGATCCCTACAGCAATCACTTACATAACGAGTAAGCGAATGCTTACACGCGATACTACGAGGGTGGCGAAATAAACAGTTTTGCCGAGGGTGCTGCTGCCTCAATGTCGTCCTCGCCAATGGTCCAGCCCCAGCAGCACCAGCCCGATCGCCCAGAACCCAGCCAGCACCCCTGTTGCATTCATCAGTACCTGCCCATAGCCCAGCCGCGCAACGTCGACGAACGGGTAGGGATACACCCCGATCTCATGCCCGCGCAGCAGCACGAAGGCAAAATACAGCATCGGGTACAGTGCCCAGGCTGCCAGATGCCAGAGCCGCAGCCGCCCCTTGGGCACCTCGAACCACCAGTACAGGGTGAACAGCAGCGGCATCACGTCGTGCAGCAGTTCGTCCGTCAGCCATTGCCAGCCCTGGGGTTGCCACAAGTGGCGCAGTAGCAGGCTGTAGGCCAGCGCCACCAGCACGATACTGGCTGCAACGCACGAGCTGACCACAGGTGAAAGGAAGCAGCGCCTGGCCGGCGAGTCGCGGCCGAATGCGGCATGGCTGAGCACCGTGGCCACCAGCGTGTTGCTCAGCACGGTGAAATAGCAGAACAGGTTGACCATCCCGCCGACCAGGCTGGCCTGCTCCTGCCAACGTGCCAGCAGTACAAGGTACAGCTGGATCGCCAGCCCCGCCCAGCCGAGCACAGCCGCCAGGGCAAGCCAAGGCCGGCGCGGCATCAGCCTTTGCGCTGCAGCTTCACGTACAGCTGCTCGACCTTCTCCCGTGCCCACGGGGTCTTGCGCAGGAAGGTCAGGCTCGACTTGATCGTCGGATCGCTCTTGAAGCAGCGGATGTCGACACGTTCGGCCAGACCCTGCCACTGATAGTGCGCCACCAGCTCGGTGAGGATCTGTTCGAGGGTCTTGCCGTGCAGCGCGTTATGGTTGGCCGTGCTCATGCAGTGCTCCAGGTTCGGGAAGGTGCGCACCTTACACGAGTGTAGCGAGCGGGTGGAATCGAGGTTGCTTGTCCCGCCACAGGCCGGCTGAAGACGATGCAAAAACCACTGGCAAGCACGGGAAGCCTTGTGCTGAAATAGTGATGTTATATTGTAACAACACAAAGAATCTGCCAAGGAACGCCACATCCCCATGCGTCACATGCCGCTGCACCTCTCCCCGCTTGCCATAGCGCTCTGGCTGGCCTCGACTTCCAGCCAGGCCGTGGAACTGCAACCCCAGGTGATTACCGCCAACCCATTGGGCAACGCCCAACTGGCTGCCCCGAGCACCGTCCTTGAAGGCGACAACCTGCTGCAGCAGCAACAGGGCAGCCTCGGCGAGACCCTCAACAAACAGCCTGGTGTCGCCTCCACCTGGTTCGGCCCTGGCGCCAGCCGCCCGGTAATCCGCGGCCTGGACGGTGACCGCATTCGTATCCTGCGCAACGGCGTCGGTGCCCTGGACGCCTCGTCGCTGTCCTACGACCACGCCGTGCCGCTGGACCCGGTGACCGTCGAGCGGGTCGAGATCGTCCGCGGCCCGGCCGCCCTGCTCTACGGCGGCAACGCCATCGGTGGCGTGGTCAACACCTTCGACAACCGCATCCCCGACTCGCCCATTGAAGGCATCCATGGCGCGGGCGAACTGCGCTACGGCGGCGCCGACACCACGCGCAGCAGTGCCGGCAAACTGGAGGCCGGCAACGGCGTCTTCGCCCTGCACCTGGATGCCAACAGCCGCCAGTTCAACGACCTGCGCATCCCCGGCTATGCCCGCAGCTCGAAGGTGCGCGACGCCGACGAGCCCGGCAGCAAGCACCGCCTGAAGAACAGCGACGGACGCCAGGACGGCGGCGCGATCGGTGGTTCCTATCATTGGGACCACGGCTATACCGGTCTGTCCTACAGCCGCTATGACAGCAACTACGGCTCGGTAGCCGAGCCCGGCGTGCGCCTGGATATGCAGCAGGACCACTACGGCTTCGCCTCGGAACTGCGCGATCTCGACGGACCATTGAGCTCGGTGAAGGTCGATGCCGGCTACACCGACTACCAGCACCGTGAAATCGAAAGCGGTGAAGTGCACACCACCTTCAAGAACAAGGGCTATGAGGCACGCATCGAGGCACGCCACCAGCCGCTGGGGCCGGTCGAGGGCGTGATCGGTGCTCAGGTCAGCCGCAACGAGTTCTCCGCACTGGGCGAGGAAGCCTTTGTCCCGCACACCGATACCGACAGCCTGGCGCTGTTCCTGCTCGAGCAATGGCAGGCCACCGAGCGCCTGAACCTGAGCCTGGGCGCGCGCATGGAACACACCCGGGTCGATCCGGATGCCAAGGGCAACGAAACCTTTGCCGGAGCCGACAGCGCCAGCAGCTTCAACGCCTTCAGCCTGTCATCGGGCGCGGTGTACCAGCTCGACCCGATCTGGTCGCTGGCCGCCAACCTCGGCTATACCGAGCGCGCGCCGACCTTCTACGAGCTGTATGCCAACGGCGCCCACGTGGCGACCGGCGCCTACGAGATCGGTGACCCGAACCTGAACAAGGAAAAGGCCATCTCCGGCGACCTGGCCCTGCGCTTCGACAACGGCCCCCACAAGGGCAGCGTCGGTGTGTTCTACAGCCATTTTCGCAACTACATCGGCCTGATCGGCACCGGCAACCTGCGTGAAGGCCATGATCACGACCATGGCGACGATCATGACCACGACCATGATCACGATCACGGTGATATCCCCGAGTATGCCTACCAGGGTGTGCGCGCACGCTTCTACGGTATCGAGGCCCAGGACCGCTGGACGTTGCTGGAAAATCGCTACGGCAGCTTCGCCCTGGAACTGTCCGGCGACTACACCCGGGCCAAGAACCTCGACAGCGGCGAGCCGCTGCCGCGTATCGCACCGCTGCGCCTGAACAGCGGCCTGGTCTGGGAACTGGATCGCTGGCAAGCGCGGGTCGATGTGCAGCATGCCGCGTCGCAACGGCGCAAACCGGCCAACGAAACCGGCACCGACGGCTACACCACCCTTGGCGCAAGCCTGGGGTATCGCTTCGAGATCGGCCAGAGTGAATGGCTGGCGTTCGTGCGCGGCGAGAACCTCACCGACCAGACCGTGCGCTATGCCAGCTCGATCCTGCGCGATATCGCGCCGGCGCCGGGGCGTAGTGTGCAGGTTGGATTGCGCACCTCGTTCTGACGGCATCGCGGGGCAAGCCCACTCCCACCCTGGGGGCGGGCTTGCCCCGCGATGGGCCAGGTGACTGTTACGCCATCAGCAACAATCCCCTGCGACATTTTGTCTTTTTTTCTTACAACTTCCCCTATATCCTCCCCGCCGCAAGCTGAATCGCTTCATCGTTCCTCAATCGCAGCCATTTCCCTTCGACGCTTTCAGGCCTCGTTGCGCTTGCCGTTTCCTCAACAATCAAAAGATAGCGCTATCTCATGCTCCAGCTGCCCAATACCCGTTACTCCGGCCTCGCCCTCGCCACCCTGCTCGGTGCCCTGTCCCCTACCACCAGTGCCAGCGAAATGTTCGCCAAGGACTCGAAGTGGATGCTCGGCGACTGGGGCGGTACCCGCAGCGAACTGCTGGAGAGGGGCTACGACTTCACCCTTGGCTACACCGGCGAGATGGGCAGCAACCTGCACGGTGGCTACAGCCACGACCGCGCCGTACGCTACAGCGACCAGTTCACCTTCGGCGTGAACATGGACCTGCAGAAGATCCTCGGCTGGCACGACACCGAGGTGCAGCTGACCGTCACCGAACGCCACGGCAACAACATCAGCAACGACCGCATCAATGACCCGCGCGTCGGCGGCTTCACCTCGGCCCAGGAAGTCTGGGGCCGTGGCCAGACCTGGCGACTGACGCAGATGTGGATCAAGCAGAAATACTTCGATGGCGCGCTGGACGTGAAATTCGGCCGCTTCGGCGAAGGCGAGGACTTCAACAGCTTCCCCTGCGATTTCCAGAACCTGGCGTTCTGCGGCTCGCAGGTGGGCAACTGGGTCGGCGGCATCTGGTACAACTGGCCGGTCAGCCAGTGGGCACTGCGCGTGCGTTACAACCTGAACGAGGCGCTCTACGCCCAGGTCGGCGTGTTCGAGCAGAACCCCTCTAACCTCGAGAGCGGCAACGGCTTCAAGCTCAGCGGCAGCGGCACCCAGGGCGCGGTGATGCCGATCGAACTGGTCTGGAGCCCGCGGGTCAATGGCCTGAAAGGGGAATATCGCGCCGGCTACTACTACAGTAATGCCAAGGCACAGGATGTACTCAAGGACAGCAACGGTACGCCGGCCGCCATCAGCGGCGCCGCCTATCGCAGCAGCTCGAGCAAGCACGGTCTGTGGCTCGGCGCCCAGCAGCAGGTGACCGCGCTGGCCTCCGACCAGTCGCGCGGCCTGAGCCTGTTCGCCAACGCCACGGTGCACGACAAGAAGACCAATGCCATCGACAACTATGTGCAGGCAGGTGTGGTTTACAAAGGGCCGTTCGATGCCCGCGCCAAGGACGACATCGGTTTCGCCCTGGCCCGCGTGCACGTCAACCCCGGCTACCGCAAGAACGCCCGCCTCATCAACCAGGCAAACAGCCTGGACAACTACGACAACCCCGGCTTCCTGCCCGTGCAGGACACCGAGTACAGCGCCGAACTCTATTACGGCATCCACCTGGCCGACTGGCTCACCGTACGCCCGAACCTGCAGTACATCCGCCATCCGGGCGGAGTGTCGCGGGTCGACGACGCGTTGATCGGCGGCCTGAAGATCCAGAGCAGTTTCTAACCCGACCCTTTCACACTACGGAGAACAGACGATGAGCACTGACGGTGCCAAGAATGGAACCCGCTGGCTACCGCGCCTGATGGGCGTGCTGCTGCTGATGATGGGCCTGGCCCTGTTGGCCGGCGGCATCAAGCTGAGCCAGCTGGGCGGCTCGCTTTACTACCTGATTGCCGGTATCGGCTTCGCCCTGTCCGGCATCCTGCTGCTGGCCAAGCGTCGCATTGCCCTGGGCCTGTATGGCCTGGTACTGCTGGGCAGCACCGCCTGGGCGCTGCTGGAAGTGGGCCTTGACTGGTGGCAGTTGGTGCCTCGCCTGGCCATCTGGTTCGCCATCGGGGTGGTCCTGCTGCTGCCGTGGGCGCGCCGCCCACTGGTGGGCCCTGCATCGAAGGTCAACACTGCCCTGCTCAGCGTCGCCGTGGTCGCCTCCGGCGCCACCGCCCTGGCCAGCCAGTTCACTCACCCGGGCGAGATCCGTGGCGAGTTCACCCGCGACAACAGCGAAATGGGCAGCGCCGCCCCGGCCATGCCCGACGGTGAATGGCAGGCTTACGGCCGCACCGAGCATGGCGACCGCTACTCGCCGCTGCGCCAGATCACCCCGCAGAACGCCTACCGCCTGGAGGAAGCCTGGCGCATTCGCACCGGCGACCTGCCGACCGAGAACGACCCGGTGGAGCTGACCAACCAGAACACGCCGTTGAAGGTCAACGGCATGCTCTACGCCTGCACCGCCCACAGCCGCCTGCTGGCGCTGGACCCGGACACCGGCGCCGAGATCTGGCGCTACGACCCGCAGGTCAAGAGCCCCACCGGCACGTTCAAGGGCTTCGCCCACATGACCTGCCGCGGCGTCTCGTACTATGACGAGAACAGCTACGTCAGCCGCGATGGCAGCCCCGCGCCGAAGATCACTGACGCAGGCCAGGCCGTGGCCCAGGCCTGCCCGCGCCGCCTCTACCTGCCCACCGCCGACGCCCGCCTGATCGCCATCAACGCCGACACCGGCAAGGTCTGCGAAGGCTTCGCCAACCAGGGCGTGATCGATCTGACCCGTGGCATCGGCCCGTTCACCGCCGGTGGTTACTACTCCACCTCGCCGGCCGCGATCACCCGCAGCCTGGTGATCATTGGCGGCCACGTGACCGACAACGAATCGACCAACGAACCGTCCGGCGTGATCCGCGCCTACGACGTGCACGACGGCCATCTGGTGTGGAACTGGGACAGCAACAACCCGGACGACACCAAGCCCCTGGCCGACGGCAAGTTCTACAGCCGCAACTCGGCCAACATGTGGTCGATCGCCAGCGTCGACGAAGACCTCGGCATGATCTACCTGCCGCTGGGCAACCAGACCCCTGACCAGTGGGGTGCCGACCGCACCCCCGGCGCCGAAAAGTACAGCGCCGGCATCGTCGCCCTGGACCTGGCCACCGGCAAGGCGCGCTGGAACTATCAGTTCACTCACCACGACCTGTGGGACATGGACGTCGGCAGCCAGCCCACCCTGGTGCACCTGAAGACCGACGACGGCGTCAAACCGGCGGTCATCGTGCCGACCAAGCAAGGCAGCCTGTACGTGCTCGACCGCCGCGACGGTACGCCGATCGTGCCGATCCGCGAGATCCCGGTACCACAAGGCGCGGTCAAGGGCGACCACACAGCACCGACCCAGGCCCGTTCCGACCTCAACCTGCTCGGCCCTGACCTGACCGAACAGGCCATGTGGGGCGCCACGCCGTTCGACCAGATGCTCTGCCGCATCCAGTTCCGCAGCCTGCGCTACGAAGGCCAGTACACCCCGCCCTCCGAGCAGGGCAGCCTGGTGTACCCGGGCAACGTCGGCGTGTTCAACTGGGGCAGCGTCTCGGTCGACCCGGTGCGCCAGATCCTCTTCACCTCGCCGAACTACATGGCTTTCGTGTCGAAGATGGTCCCACGCGAGCAGGTCGCCGAAGGCAGCAAGCGCGAGAGCGAGACCAGCGGTGTGCAGCCGAACACCGGTGCGCCGTACGCCGTGACCATGCACCCGTTCATGTCGCCGCTGGGTATTCCGTGCCAGGCGCCGGCCTGGGGCTACGTGGCAGCCATCGACCTGTTCACCAATAAAGTGGTGTGGAAGCACAAGAACGGCACCACCCGTGACAGCACCCCGGTGCCGATCGGCATGCCGGTGGGCGTGCCAAGCATGGGGGGCTCGATCGTCACTGCCGGCGGTGTCGGCTTCCTCAGCGGCACCCTGGACCAGTACCTGCGCGCCTACGACGTGAAGAACGGCCAGGAGCTGTGGAAGGCTCGCCTGCCGGCAGGCGGCCAGGCCACGCCGATGAGCTACACCGGCAAGGATGGCAAGCAGTACGTGCTGGTGACTGCAGGCGGCCATGGCTCGCTCGGCACGAAAATGGGCGACTACATCATCGCTTACAAATTGGCTGAGTAAGCATCACGCCTGTCGCGGGGCAAGCCCGCTCCCATCGAGGGAGCGGGCTTGCCCCGCTATTGTTTCCCTCCGCAGTTCTCCCCCCTTCGTCTACCATTGAAACCTGCCAACCACCGCCCCATCTAAGCACCATAGCCATTCACGCAGGTGCCCCATGAGCGACCAGCAGGATTTCCCGGAACACCCCGACGAACACAGCGAAGTCGAACATCTCGATCCCGCGACCGCCCCCGGTCACCATCTCGCCCTGCCCGGCCAGCAACTGCCGGACAAGGTCTACGTGATCCCGATCCACAACCGCCCGTTCTTCCCCGCGCAAGTGCTGCCGGTGATCGTCAATGAAGAACCCTGGGCCGAAACCCTCGATCTGGTCGCCAAGACCCCGCACCACTCCCTGGCGCTGTTCTTCATGGACACCCCGCCGGAAGACCACCGCCACTTCGACACCAAGGCCCTGCCCGAGTACGGCACCCTGGTGAAGGTCCACCACGCCAGCCGCGAAGGCGGCAAGCTGCAGTTCGTCGCCCAGGGCCTGACCCGCGTGCGCATCCGCACCTGGCTCAAGCACCACCGCCCGCCCTACCTGGTGGAGGTCGACTACCCACGCCAGCCGACGGAGCCCACCGACGAAGTGAAGGCCTACGGCATGGCCCTGATCAACGCGATCAAGGAATTGTTGCCGCTCAACCCGCTGTACAGCGAAGAGCTGAAGAACTACCTCAACCGCTTCAGCCCCAACGATCCGTCGCCACTGACCGACTTCGCCGCCGCCCTCACCTCGGCCACCGGCAACCAGCTGCAGGAAGTGCTCGATTGCGTGCCCATGCTCAAGCGCATGGAAAAGGTCCTGCCGATGCTACGCAAGGAGGTCGAGGTCGCCCGCCTGCAGAACGAGATATCCGCCGAGGTGAACCGCCAGATCGGCGAGCACCAACGCGAATTCTTCCTCAAGGAACAGCTCAAGGTCATCCAGCAGGAGCTGGGCCTGACCAAGGACGACCGCAGCGCCGATGTGGAGCAGTTCCAGCAGCGCCTGGCGGGCAAGACCCTGCCTGAGCAAGCGAAAAAACGCATCGACGAGGAGATGGGCAAGCTGGCGATCCTCGAAACCGGCTCGCCGGAGTATGCCGTCACCCGTAACTACCTGGAGTGGGCCACCGCGCTGCCCTGGGGTGTGTACGGCAAGGACAAGCTCGACCTCAAGCACGCGCGCAAGGTACTCGACCGCCACCACGCCGGGCTCGACGACATCAAGGAACGCATTCTCGAGTTCCTTGCCGTCGGCGCCTGGAAGGGTGAGATCAGCGGCTCCATCGTCCTGCTGGTGGGTCCGCCCGGGGTAGGCAAGACCAGCATCGGCAAGTCCATCGCCGAATCCCTGGGCCGGCCGTTCTACCGTTTCAGCGTCGGCGGCATGCGTGACGAGGCCGAGATCAAGGGCCACCGCCGCACCTACATCGGCGCCCAGCCGGGCAAGCTGGTGCAGGCGCTGAAGGAGGTCGAGGTGATGAACCCGGTGATCATGCTCGACGAGATCGACAAGATGGGCCAGAGCTACCAGGGCGACCCGGCCTCGGCGCTGCTGGAAACCCTCGACCCGGAACAGAATGTCGACTTCCTCGACCACTACCTGGACCTGCGCCTGGACCTGTCCAAGGTGCTGTTCGTCTGCACCGCCAACACCCTGGACTCGATCCCCGGCCCCTTGCTCGACCGCATGGAAGTGATCCGCCTTTCCGGCTACATCACCGAAGAGAAGCTGGCCATCGCCAAGCGCCACCTATGGCCCAAGCAGCTGGACAAGGCCGGCGTGGCCAAGACCAGCCTGAGCATCAACGACGCCGCGCTGCGCGCGGTGATCGAGGGCTATGCCCGCGAAGCCGGTGTGCGCCAGCTGGAGAAACAGCTGGGCAAGCTGGTGCGCAAGTCGGTGGTCAAACTGCTGGAAGACCCGGACGCCAAGCTCAAGATTGCCGCCAAGGACCTCGAGCCCGCCCTGGGCATGCCGGTGTTCCGCAGCGAGCAGGTGCTGGCCGGCAAGGGCGTTATCACCGGCCTTGCCTGGACCAGCATGGGCGGCGCCACCCTGCCGATCGAGGCCACCCACATCCACAGCCTCAACCGCGGTCTCAAGCTCACCGGGCAGTTGGGTGACGTGATGAAGGAATCGGCGGAGATCGCATACAGCTTCATCAGCTCGAACCTCAAGCAGTTCGGTGGCACGCCCGGCTACTTCAACGAGGCGTTCATTCACCTGCACGTGCCCGAGGGCGCAACCCCCAAGGATGGCCCCAGCGCCGGCGTGACCATGGCCAGTGCCTTGCTGTCGCTGGCTCGCGACCAGCCGCCGAAGAAAGGCGTGGCCATGACCGGCGAGCTGACCCTGACCGGCCAGGTGCTGCCGATCGGCGGGGTCCGCGAGAAAGTGATCGCCGCGCGGCGACAGAAGATCTTCGAACTGATTCTGCCGGAGGCCAACCGTGGCGATTTCGAAGAACTGCCCGAGTATCTGAAGGACGGGCTGAGCGTACATTTCGCCAAGCGCTTCGCCGACGTGGCGAAAGTATTGTTCTAAAGAGGACGGGGCCACGTTGCGGCCCTATCGCCGGCAAGCCGGCTCCCACACAGTGCGGCATGTATCCTACTTGTGGGAGCCGGCTTGCCGGCGATAGAGCCCGCGCAGACCACACAAACTTCCGACAGCTTCGGTTATCCTCAGGCCATTCCAGCTTCAGGAGCCAACATGTCCCTCCCTCGCCTGCTCGTCCCCGCCGCCCTGGCCCTGCTCACCGCCTGCGCCCAGCAACCGCAACGCACCGTCGAACTGGACGGCGAAAGCGAATGCCCCAAGCGC
Organism: Pseudomonas sp. WC1; assembly: GCF_050586565.1. Lineage (NCBI taxonomy): Bacteria > Pseudomonadati > Pseudomonadota > Gammaproteobacteria > Pseudomonadales > Pseudomonadaceae > Pseudomonas > Pseudomonas sp. WC1. Next base: position 6,293 of record NZ_JBOBDQ010000009.1, on the reverse strand, counting down.
CTGCAGGTCGGCCAGACCCTGACCCTCACCTTGCCCAGCAACCCCACCACCGGCTACCGCTGGCTGGTGCAGAACCCGGCTTCGGAGATCCTGCGCAGCCTCGGCCCTGAGGTGTACAGCTCTCCGGAGCAAGCCGGCATCGTCGGCAGCGGCGGCCTCTCCAGCTGGCGCTTCCAGGCCAAGGCCGCTGGTGAGGGCCACCTGATCCTGGTCTACCAGCAGCCCTGGGCCCCGGAAGTACGTCCCGTACAGACCTTCGATTGCGCCATCCGGGTCAACTGAGCGCACGGCGCCGGTCAGCCAGTCATGCAAGCTTGCCGTGGTTTGGCTAGAATGCCGCCCCTGTAGATTGCCAGCCGCCTGGACCCACCGTGAGCAAACAACCCGACCGCCTATTCGCCCAACCCCTGGAGCAGGTGCCCGACTTCGTCTTCAACGAAGACGTGGTGCAGGTGTTCCCGGACATGATCAAGCGCTCGGTGCCCGGTTACCCGACCATCGTCGAGAACCTCGGCGTGCTTGCCGCGCGCTTCGCCCAACCCAACTCCGCGCTGTACGACCTCGGCGCCTCGCTGGGCGCGGTGACCCAGGCGCTGCGTCGCCATGTGCGCACGGACGGCTGCCGGGTGATCGCGGTGGACAACTCGGCGGCCATGGTCGAGCGCTGCCGACAGTACCTCACAGCCCAGGACTCGATGTTCCAGGAGTTGCTGCCGGCGCAGGTACTGGAGGCCGATATTCTGGCCCTGCCCTTCGAGCCGGCCTCGGTCGTGGCAATGAACTTCACCCTGCAGTTCGTCGCCCCCGAACAGCGCCTGGACCTGCTTGGCCGCATCCGCCAGGCACTTTTGCCGGGTGGCGCGTTGATTCTCTCGGAGAAACTGCGCTTCACCGACGCCCAGGAGCAGGAACTGCTCAACGAACTGCACCTGGACTTCAAGCGTGCCAATGGCTACAGCGAACTGGAAATCGCCCAGAAACGCAGCGCCATCGAAAACGTGATGAAACCCGACACCCTGGAAACCCATGAAGCGCGCCTGCGCGCTGCCGGCTTCTCCAAGGTCGTGCCCTGGTTCCAATGCCTCAACTTCGCCTCGCTGATAGCCCTGCCATGATCGATCTGTCCCCCCTCGTCCGCCGCCTGGCCGGCACGCCCCTTGCCACCTGGTCCCAAGGCCTGCAGGCACAACTCGAAAGCAAGCTGGAAAAGGGCCACGGCGACCTCGATCGCTGGCGCGGCGCCCTCGACGCACTGCCGCAGCTGACCCCGAGCGAAATCGACCTGGTCGACGGCCTGCGCCTGGACTGCGCCTGCGACGACGCCACCCGGGCGCAGATGCGCCAGGCGCTGATGGGCCTGTCGCCCTGGCGCAAGGGCCCGTTCGACCTGTTCGGCGTGCATGTCGATACCGAATGGCGCTCGGACTGGAAATGGTCGCGGGTCGGCCCGCACCTGGATCTCAAGGGCAAACGCGTGCTCGACGTGGGTTGCGGTAACGGCTACTACCAGTGGCGCATGCTCGGTGCCGGCGCCGACATGGTCATCGGCGTCGACCCCAACTGGTTGTTCTTCTGCCAGTTCCAGGCCGTGCAGCAGTACCTGCCGGACCTGCCGGCGTGGCACCTGCCGTTCGCCCTCGAAGAACTGCCGGCCAACCTCGAAGGTTTCGACACCGTATTCTCCATGGGCGTGTTCTACCACCGCCGCTCGCCCATCGAGCATTTGCTGGCGCTCAAGGATTGCCTGGTCAAGGGTGGCGAGCTGGTACTGGAAACCCTGGTGATCGAGGGCGACGAAAACCAGGTGCTGGTGCCCGAGGACCGCTACGCGCAGATGCGCAACGTATGGTTCCTGCCGTCGGTGCCAGCCCTGGAGCGCTGGCTGCGCCGCGCCGGCTTCAGCGATGTGCGCTGCGTCGATGTCAGCGTCACCAGCGTCGAGGAACAACGCAGCACCGAGTGGATGCGCTACCAGTCGCTTGGCGATTTCCTCGCCCCCAATGACCACGGCAAGACCATTGAAGGCCTGCCGGCGCCACGCCGCGCCACATTGCTGGCGCGTAAATAAAAAAGGCGCCCATTCGGGCGCCCAGGCTCACCTGCGCCGAGGAGCTGTCGTGGCGCAGGCGTGTGGTGCTCAATCCTTGGCCAGCTCGCGGGCCTTATCTTCGGCCTTGCGCTCACGCTCGGCCACGGCCTGCTGCTTGTCGCCATGCAGACGCGCCTGGTCCTCGCGGAAGGCTTGCCAGAATTGCTTGGAACGCTCCGCGCCACCCTCGGCGAAAACGTTGGTGCTGCCCAGGGCGAGGATCGCCAGCAGCAAGTACTTGGTCAGGTTCATCGTGCTTGCCTCGTGATAACCGTATCGACAGGGCCATCATGGCAAGGCGCAGCTAACAGCAAGGTGAGGCGGACATTACAGTCCTGAAATCCCCACAGAAACGCGTGGCAGTGGGCTTGCCCCGCGATGACGACAAGCCTGTCGCCCATATGACCTGCAGATTACAAATCAGCAATCCTCCTCTTATCGCCATTCGCATCCAGTAACATCCTCGCCGCTTGACCCTGATGTCACTACAGGGTCGAGAATCGCCCCCTTTCCACACAGAGCCCGACCATGCGCCTACTGATCATCGAGGACGAACCCCGTACCGCTGACTACCTGCAGCAAGGCCTGCGCGAAAACGGCTATGTGGTCGACTGCGCCTACACCGGCACCGACGGCCTGCACCTGGCCCGCCAGCAGCCCTACGACCTGGTGATCCTCGACGTCAACCTGCCCGGGCTCGATGGCTGGGGCGTACTACAGCGCCTGCGCGCCGAGTCGTCCACGCGGATCATGATGCTCACCGCCCACGGCCGGCTCGCCGATCGGGTCAAGGGGCTGGACCTGGGCGCGGACGACTACCTGCTAAAGCCGTTCGAATTCCCCGAACTGCTGGCGCGTATCCGCAGCCTGCTCCGGCGCAACGACCAGCGCCTGCAGCCGAGCACATTGAAGGTCGCCGACCTCGAGCTCGACCCCGGCCGACACCGCGCCTGGCGTAACGGCCAGCGTATCGATCTGACGGCGAAGGAGTTCGCCTTGCTGCACCTGTTGATGCGCCAGAGCGGCGAAGTGCTGTCACGTACCCAGATCATCTCGCTGGTGTGGGACATGAACTTCGACTGCGACACCAACGTGGTGGAGGTATCGATCCGCCGCCTGCGGGCGAAGATCGACGACCCCTTCGACGACAAGCTGATCCATACCCTGCGCGGCGTCGGCTACGTGCTCGAGGCGCGGGCGTGAAGCGCCCCAGCCTGTCGTTGCGCCTGGGCCTGGGCGTCACCCTGCTGGGCGCGGCGCTGGTGCTGCTGCTGGCGTGCCTGGCGGTATTCGCCCTCGACCATGAACTGGATAGCCGGGCACGCAAGGACCTGACGCGCAAGATGCAGCAGGTCGAGCACAACCTGCGGGTGGACCTGCGCAGCGACGACCTCAGCGCCCGGGCCCACCCCCTGCTCGACCTGGTCATGGGCCATGACAACCTCAGCCTCAGCGTGCTGGCCGTCAATGGCCGCCATCCAGCGCTGCTCAGCCTTGGCCCGGCCATGCAGTCCCAGCACTTGCTGAACCTCGAAGCGGACGACCGGCTGACCTTCCATGCCTGGCGCGACGACGGCGACAATCAGATCCTCACCGCCAGCCGCTTGATGCGCCTGCGCGACGACACCCCGGTAAAAGTGTTGATGTCACTCAACCGCAGCGATGACAACAGCCTGCTGCAAGCCTACCTGCACTCGACCCTGCTGGCCCTGCCGCTGCTGCTGGTGCTGATCGGCATCGCCGCCTGGAAACTGGTGCAGCGCGGCTTGCGTCCGTTGCGGCACTTCCGCCGGATCGCCGGCCAGGTTTCGGCCCAGGACCTTACTCACCGGCTGCCCGATGAGGGCCTGCCCAGCGAGCTGGCCGACCTCGCGCGCGCCATCAACATCATGCTCGACCGGCTCGACCAAGGCGTGCGCCAGCTATCGCAGTTCTCCGACGACCTGGCCCACGAGCTGCGCACGCCCATCGGCAACCTGATGGGCAAGGCCCAGGTGACCCTGGCCCGCGAGCGTGACGGCGACAAGTACCGCGAAGCCCTCGAAGACAGCGTCGAGGAGCTGACCCGCCTCAACCGCATCATCAACGACATGCTGTTCCTCGCCCAGGTCAGCCAGCCGCAGACCCAGGTTGCCCTGGCGCCACTGACGTTGGCGGACGAAGTGGCCCGGGTGAGTGAACTGTTCGCCTTCAGTGCCGAGCTCAAGGGTATCTCCCTGCACCTGCAAGGCTGGGGCACGGCCCTGGCGGACCGGTTGATGTTCCAGCGGGCGCTGTCGAACCTGTTGAGCAATGCGATTCGCCATGCACCAGAGGGCAAGCCGGTCGCCGTAGGTATCGAGCGGCTGGGCAACGAGATTGCCGTGTGGGTGCAGAACCAGGGCACGGGGATAGACGAGACGCACCTGCCGCACCTGTTCGAACGCTTTTACCGGGCAGGAGCCGGGCGTTCACGGCTGGAGGGCGGAACCGGGCTGGGGTTGGCGATCGTCAAGTCGATCATGCAATTGCATGGGGGGCGGGTCGAGGTCACGAGCCAGGTCGAAGGGCCGACGCGGTTCACCTTGGTATTCAAGGCCGAGTAAAGCTATCGCGGGGCAAGCTCGCTCCCACAGGAGCTCCAGCAAAGCCTGTGGGAGGTGCTTACCTCGCGATTGACTCAGCGCGAAGCAGCGACGATCAGCGCTTTCATCTCGGCCACCGCGGCCTTGAAGCCGACGAACAGCGCATGGGCCACCAGCGCATGGCCGATGTTCAGCTCGTTTATGCCCTTGATCGCGGCCACCGCCTCGACGTTGTGGTAATGCAGGCCATGACCGGCATTGACGATCAGGCCCTGGCCAACACCAAACGCCACGCCATCGACGATGCGCTTGAGTTCCTCTGCCACTTCGGTCGGTGTCTCGGCATCAGCGTAACGGCCGGTGTGCAACTCGATGGCCGGCGCGCCGACACGGCGCGAGGCCTGGATCTGCCGCTCGTCGGCATCGATGAACAGCGACACCTCGGCACCGGTGCGCGACAGGCGTTCGATAGCCGCCTTGATCCGCGCCTCTTGGCCGGCGACATCGAGGCCGCCTTCGGTGGTCAGTTCCTGGCGGGTTTCCGGCACCAGGCAGATATGCGCCGGGCGGATCTTCTCGGCGAAGGCCATCATCTCTTCGGTGACGCCCATCTCGAAGTTCATGCGGGTCTGCAGCACGTCCTTGAGCAGCAGCACGTCGCGCTCCTGAATGTGCCGGCGGTCTTCGCGCAGGTGCACGGTGATGCCGTCGGCACCCGCTTCCTCGGCGTCCAGGGCGGCCTTGACCGGGTCTGGATAGCGGGTGCCCCGGGCCTGGCGCAGGGTCGCCACGTGGTCGATGTTGACGCCGAGAAGCATGCGGTTGCTGTGAGTCACGAAGGGGCACTCCTGAAAGTTGAGGGCCACAGCATACGTCGTGCTCAGCGCTTGCGAAACAGTTCCCGGCTGACCAATGGCTTGGGCCCCAGGTGGACCGCCAGTGCCTGGCGCATCAAGCGCTTGGCGGCAAGCAAGGCGCCAGGCGCCTCCCAGTCGGCCTGGGCCAGGGCCAGCAGTTCGCCGCCCTTGAACAAACCGGGCTGGAACAGTTCGACCCGCTCAAGGCCCGCATCCACCTGCAGGCGATAAAGGCCTTCGGCGACCACAGGGCTGTCGTTGACGTCATGGTCCAGGGTGAAGGCATAACCCAGCTCATCCAGCAGACGCCATTCGAAGGAGCGCAACAGCGGCTCCAGCGCACGCCCGGCGGCCAGGGCCTGCAAGGTCAGGGTGTAGTGCTCGAACAGCGCCGGATGCGGCGCCTCGGCGGGCAGCAGGCGCATCAGCAGTTCGTTGAGGTACAACCCGCTGAACAGCGCGTCGCCGTGCAACCAGGCGGCAATACCGACGGCATCCAGACGGCCGACGTTCTTCAACTCGCCGCGCCCGCGCAGCTCCACCTCCAGCGGCACGAACGGCCGCACCAGGCTACCGCCCTTGCCCCGCGCCCGGCGCAGCACGGCGCGTACCTTGCCTTGCGGGGTAAGAAAGTCCACCAGCGCACTGGTTTCCTTGTAGGCGCGGCTGTGCAGCACGTAGGCCGGCTGGGGGGTGGGTTGTTCCATCACAGACCACTCGATATCGGACATGACTGTGGGAGCGGCGTTGAGGGGCCCGGACTTTCCCCCTTTTTCCCCCTCC